>JAZRJC010000077.1:0-14746 GCA_045645605.1 Eubacteriales bacterium
TGCATAGCAGATAGGAGCAGTTATACCGGGAGTTGTAACTGTACCGTACGTAGCCTTTCCGTTTGCATCAAACGTGTATGAGCTGTCGCCGTTAAGGTTTGCTGCTGCCTTACAGAACTCGGAATACTTGTCGAATGTCCATTTGCCGGAAAGAGCTTCAGCATATGGAGCTGTAAGACCGAGGTCTGACATCATATCTTCATTGAAGTAGAGCGCCCAAACCGACTCGAATGCCATCAGGTGCAAGTCACTTGTAGCATAGAAGAGTCTGTCCTCAATGATGTTGTACTGAATAAGGGGCTGATCCCACCAAACCTTATCCATATTAAGCTCTTTAACCTGAAGAAGGTCAACGAAGAGGTTTTCTGCAATAAGAGGTGTCAATTCGTCACATCTTATGTACATAACGTCATAAATGTCTTCTTCTGCGAGAATAAGTGTCTTTGCATAAGATGACAACTCAAAATATTCCTGTGTTTCCTCTTTGATCGTGATGCCGAACTTCTGTTCTGCCTCGAAGTTTCTCATATACGTAGCGTCATCAAGAGTATCACCTGTCATATCAGGGTCAAGATAAACGTACATAAAATATACGTCTCCCGAGTTGAGGAACTTGAATTCATAACCGTCAAATCTTACGTTTGCCTGCTCTTCACCGTTATAAGTTTGTGCAGTTGCCTCAGGGTTATAGGTCTCAAGGAACTTTGATTCCTCGATTTCCTTTGAACTGAGTGTGCGTTCTTCGGATTGTGCATCGTTTCCGTTGTTTCCTTTGTTCCCGCTGCTTCCATCGTCTTTTCCGCAAGCAACAACGCTGAGAAGCATAATGGCTACGAGAATAAAAATCAGGGCTTTCTTTAGCATGTTTTTTCTCCTTTTTGATTTGCAGTACGTACTTCTTCGCTTATACATACTTATGTCAATATTATACACTAATATCCTTGATAAGTCAAGTTTTTTAACTCTTTTTCGCCTCGGAATTTTGCACAAATTTGCCTTGTGTGTTTTGTGCAGGTTGAATATCAAGATAGCTCTTTTTATTTTGTGGCTGAAAGAGATATTTTGCGATACTTTTTTGCAAAGAAATTGATGCTTTTTTGGTCAGATTATAATGAGGCATATCGATAAAAATCAGCATAATATTAAAATATCAGCATAAACATATAAACGAAAGAAAAATCAGAAATCAAGAACCAAAAGGAAGGGAACTGAATAAGATGAAGCAAGAAAAGGGCTTGGTTGAATATAACGGACAAGAGATGATAGATATAGACCCGCAAAAAATCGTGTCGGGAGAAAAACGGGAAAAGAAAAATTATAGCGGGACGATATCTCTATACATAATTATGACGATTTCCGTGTTAGTATCCGCGGTCTCTTTTGTTCTGGTTGATTTTGGCATAGCACTTGCCCGAAGTAAGGCGATAAACACCCCTATTTCGGTTTTTAATGAATTTTTGGAAATCAATTCCGAAAGTAAAGAGGGAATATCAGAGGTCCTTATGTCAAAGCTTTTGGGAATAAATTTTGAAAGACTTGAGAAATATAAGTCGGAAACAAGTAAAGATGATTCAACCAATGCAAGTGTTAATAAGGAAGATATAGATTTTACGGACGAAAAAGAAATCCATGACGGATTACCCGGAAATAGCGATGGCAAAAATCAGGGGGAATCCGCTCCGCTCGATGAGGATGATTCTGAAAACGAAAACAAGGATTATAAGGAATATCCGATAGTTGAAATTGATTTAAGTCAAAAAGCTCTCGGAATTGAATATATAACCAACGAAACGGGATATAATCCGAACATATCGGCGCTTCTCATGCTTGATAGCGAAATTGAAGTATATAATCCGAAGGACTTGAGTGATACTGAAAAGAAAGCCCCTATAGTTTTGATTATTCACACGCACGGGACTGAGGCTTATTCGGAGGATGGCTCTGATGTTTTTCGATATTACGGAGGAGATTTCGGTAGAACGACAGATACAAGCAAGAATATCGTTGCGGTCGGTCGGGTTATGGCAGAGGTTTTGAACGAGGAGGGAATAAGCACCATTCATTGTGAGATAATGCACGATGAGGGGGCATATCAAACCGCATATACAAAAGCTGCGGAAACGATAAAGGAATATCTTGAAAAGTATCCTTCAATAAAGTATGTATTTGACATTCACCGTGATGCCGTTATAAAATCCGACGGAACGGTTATGAAGCCGATAACGGAGATTAACGGTGAGAAGGTTGCTCAGATTATGTCTGTTGTCGGAAGCGACTATAAGGGCGGATATTTTCCAGATTGGGAAAAGCACCTGTCTGTTGCCCTTAAATTACGTGAAAAGCTGAATGCAGAGCAGAAATCTCTTTGCAGACCCGTTTATCTTCGCGGCGCCACGTATAACGAGCAATATTCCGAGGGGGGATTGCTTATAGAAATCGGAAGCATCGGGAACACGCTTGACGAAGCGAAAAGAGCAGGGGTAATTACCGCAAAAATGCTTGCCGAAATTATAAAAGGCAAATGATTAAAGCCTAATAAATAGGAAGTTAATGAAATTGGAATTAAAAATTAAAAGAGAAAAACGAAAGAGAAGGTTAAGGGCTGTCATTTTGCTCTTGTCGATTTTTTTGCATATAAGAGGTTCAAGTGAAATAATAAGCAGTCCTCTCCACGAAGCAGACGTAATAATTCGCGTTCGATATCACAAGGCGACCTCAAGCACCGAGTGGAAATTAGTTTTCTTTGGCAACGCTTATTATTTGAGCTTTGACATTGATAACAATTATCTGTCGTTTCTGAAGCAGAACCACGGAGGAAGAAGCAAGAGCACTCCCAACAACAATCCGCCGACAGCGCTGATTTTATCGCAGTCGATGAAGTGAACAAGAGAAAACATTCCCAAAAGAGAAAGCAGGGAAATGGAAATCTTCAACGTGAAAATAAATTTCTCATTATGGAATACGGTATATGCGATTTCTATTAAACTGCAAACGATTGCATATATTATATTGAAGATTTGTTCTGAAACAGAGGGTTTATATCTGTTTCTTGTGAAGTTTTTGTAATTAGCGTTATTCATATCTATCTCCTTTATATTCCGAATTTGGAACTCTTCTGGCTATATTATACCACGAAAAAACGATTTGTCAATACATTTTTTCCGAAAATAGAAAAAATTTTCAAAAACCTCTTTACAAATCGGAAAAGTCGTGTTATAATTAAGCCATAAAAGGAAAAAAACGAAAAAGGAGTGCCGAATATGGAATATATTGATAGAATTAAAGCTGTCAAGGCTCAAAAAAAGATTACTAATGAAAGACTCTCGGAGCTATCGGGAATTCCGCTTGGAACGTTGAGTAAAATTATGGCTGAGATCAGCGATTCTCCTAAATTTAATAATATCGTATCAATTTGCGATGCTCTTGGATGTTCGGTTAATTACGTTGTAACGGGAGAGCCGGATAACGAAAATAACTATTATCTTGAGTCGGGCGAGATTCGTTTTATGGAAAATTACAGAAAGCTCGATAATCACGGACGCGAGCTTTTGGCTCTTATTCTTAATAAAGAGGTTGAGCGCATAACGAATGCTAATTACGGGATCGGCACACCTGTTCAGCTGTCGGAGAAAAAAGCAGAAAAGGCACCCAAAAAGCAGAAGGCCGAAATTCTTTCCTCTCAAGAATTTCTCCGCCGCACGATTTCACTTTACAATATGCCCGTTTCCGCAGGTCACGGAATTTATCTTGATAGTGATGATTATGAGGAAATCAACATTCCGGATACGGTTAAAACAAGAACAGCCGAATATGCGCTTCGCATCTCGGGTAACAGTATGGAGCCGAAGTATTTTAATGGCGACGTGCTTTTGATCGAGTCTTGTGACAGCGTTGAGGTTGATGAACTTGGAATTTTCGTTCTTGACGGGGAAGCGTACTTCAAGAAATACGGAGGAGACAGACTTATCTCTCTCAATCCCGAATACAGCGACATTATGCTTAAGGATTTTGCTCAATCAGAGTGCCTTGGCAGAGTTATCGGAAAGCTGAAGAGAAGATAAAATATCCAATTATAAAGAAAAATCTGCTATTTTTTGTGGCAGATTTTCCTTTTGTAGAGAACTTGAAAAAATAATAGGATAATAGTTGACTGATATAATTAACGAGTTGTTTTCATTATAAGATTTATTTTTATGGGGTTTTTATGCCAAAGCTTTTTAATAATTTCAACCACACGATGCGCGCAAGCTATATAGGATACGTAGTTCAGGCGATTGTGAATAATTTTATTCCGTTACTTTTTATAGAGTTTAGTCGGGCTTATTCGATTACTCTCGATAAAATATCCTTGCTTATAACGATAAATTTTGGAACACAGCTTCTTGTTGACCTGCTTTCGTCAAGATTTGTCGATAAAATAGGATACCGGGCAGCCCTTTTTCTGGCAAATGGAATGGCGGCGCTGGGACTTACCTTGCTTTCGTTTTTACCTTCTGTTATGCCTGATGCCTACGCAGGAATTTTACTGTCGGTAGTTTTCAGCGCTATTGGTGGAGGTCTTCTTGAAGTTGTGATAAGTCCTGTGGTTGAGGCTTGTCCATGCGACCACAAGGAGGCACATATGAGCCTTCTTCATTCCTTCTATTGCTGGGGACATATGGCGGTCGTCATTATCTCAACGGTATTCTTTTTCTTTTTCGGTATAGAAAATTGGAG
The DNA here is from genome assembly GCA_045645605.1 of Eubacteriales bacterium. Lineage (GTDB taxonomy): Bacteria > Bacillota > Clostridia > Oscillospirales > CAG-272 > SIG710. Next base: position 4,717 of record JAZRJC010000077.1, read on the forward strand.
GTACGTATCTTTATTTTTTGCTTTGATACCGCTTCTGAATACCTTTTATTTTATGCTCGTTCCAATAAATTCTCTTTGCGAAAACGCCGAAAAGCTTTCGATAAAGCGACTGTTTTCGCTCTCTTCCTTTAAGCTTTTTGTTCTACTTATGGTGTGTGCGGGTGCTGCAGAGCTTTCTGTCAGCCAATGGGCATCGGCATTTGCTGAGGGCGGACTTGGAATAGAGAAAACGCTCGGAGATCTGTTAGGGCCGCTATCCTTTGCTTTGATGATGGGTATCTCGAGAGTCTGCTATGCAAAGACAAGCGAAAAAATTTCGCTTGAGAATTATATGATTTCAAGTATAATTCTCTGTGTTGTAAGTTATCTGATGATATCCTTGTGTCCTATAAAAGTCGTTTCCTTTTTAGGCTTTGCTTTGTGCGGATTTTCTGTCGGAATTTTATGGCCGGGAACCTATAGCTTGGCGGCAAAAAAAATCAAGGGCGGTGGAACTGCAATGTTTGCGTTTTTGGCGCTTGCAGGAGACCTTGGATGTTCGAGTGGCCCCACAATGGTAGGCTTTGTTTCGGATGCGTTTGATAACGACTTTAAGCTTGGTATTCTTGCGGCAACGATTTTTCCTGTAATTATGCTCTTTGGAGTTTATTTTCTAAAAAAAACGAAAAGAGGATAAATGCTTCCGTCTTTGCCACAGCTTTCAAAATTTTGTGATAATAAAAACTCCGTTCTTTGTGAACGGAGTTTTGTTTTTATTAAATTATTTGCGGATAACCGTAGGCTCGGAGAGACCCTTTACGCAATCGGCGGTAATAATTACCTTCTCGACTGCCTCATCTGAGGGAATCTCATACATAAGCTTCATCATAAGCTCTTCCATAATAGAACGAAGTCCGCGTGCACCAGTATTGCGATCAATAGCCTTTTTAGCTATTTCCTGAAGTGCGTCATCATCAAAATCGAGAGTGACGTTGTCCATCTCAAACAGCTTAATATACTGCTTTATGAGTGAGTTCTTGGGCTCTTTTATAATGCGAACGAGAGCTTCCTCGTCAAGCTCGGTCAAGGCGACCATAACGGGTATTCTGCCCACAAGCTCGGGGATAAGTCCGTATTTAACGATATCGTGGGGAGTAACGTCCTTATATATACCTATTTCTTTCTTTTCGCTCTTGGTCTTAAGCTCACTTGAAAATCCGATTTCCTGATTGCCCTTGCGTTTCTCAATGATTTTATCGAGGCCGCCAAAAGCACCGCCGCAAATGAAAAGAATATTTTCCGTGTTGATCTGAATAAAATCCTGATTCGGGTGCTTTCTTCCGCCCTGCGGGGGAACGTTTGCAACAGTACCCTCAAGAATTTTCAGAAGAGCCTGCTGAACCCCCTCGCCCGAAACGTCGCGGGTGATAGAACGATTCTCGCTCTTTCTTGAAATTTTATCTATTTCATCAATATAGATAATTCCTCTCTCAGCGAGGTTGACGTCAAAATCAGCCGCCTGAATTAAGCGGAGAAGAATATTTTCTACGTCCTCACCTACGTAGCCTGCCTCGGTCAATGTAGTTGCGTCTGCAATAGCAAATGGAACCTTAAGAGCCTTTGCAAGAGTTTGTGCGAGGTATGTTTTACCGACACCGGTAGGACCGATGAGGAGGACGTGGCTTTTTTGGAGCTCAACGTCGTTCTCCACGGGGGAGTCTTCCTTCGCGTTTGCTTTCTTTTTATTTTCTTTTAGTGCTTCTTTTGAGAGGATACGCTTGTAATGGTTATAGACTGCAACTGAGAGGGCTATTTTTGCATCGTTTTGTCCTATTACGTAAGTGTCGAGAGCCTCTTTTATCTCCTTCGGATGTGGAAGAGCCTCCTTTGACAGAGTTTCAGAGAATGGCGTATTTACCTTTTGTAACGGTGCATCATTGATAAGCTCGGCGCAAGCCTCAACGCAGTAATCGCAGATATAGATACCGTCGGGGGAGGGAATTAAAAAGTTGACCTCGTTTTCGGTTCTACCGCAAAAGGCACAACGGCGAATAGGGGGATTTTTACTTGTTGACATGAATAAATCCTTTCAATTAAGCGCGATTTGCGATAACCTTATCAATAAGGCCGTATTCAGCAGCGGCTGAGGCTGACATAAAGTTATCTCGCTCTGTATCTCTTTCAATAACCTCAAGAGCCTTGCCTGTGTTCTCCGAGAGAATCTTGTTAAGACGCTCGCGAGTGCGCAAAATGTGGTCGGCGTGAATTTTAATATCTGACGCCTGACCTTGAGTTCCGCCGAGAGGCTGATGAATCATAATCTCGCTGTTGGGAAGAGCAAATCTCTTTCCCTTTGCTCCGGCAGAAAGAAGGAATGCGCCCATGCTTGCTGCCATTCCTATGCAGATAGTTGAAACGTCACACTTGATGAAATTCATAGTATCGTAAATTGCAAAGCCTGCGGAAACAGAGCCTCCGGGGCTGTTAATGTAAAGGGAAATATCCTTATCGGGGTCTTGCGCCTCAAGGAAAAGGAGCTGTGCAACAACAAGAGATGCGGTTGTGTCATTTACCTCGTCTGCAAGAAAAATAATTCTGTCATTCAAAAGTCTTGAATAAATATCATAAGCTCTCTCGCCTCTGTTTGTTTGTTCAATGACGGTTGGTACAAGTGCCATTATTATTCCTCCATTCATATAAAAAGATAATATTCGATAAAAAATTCAAAATCAAAATAAGCAGAAACTGCCGCACAATGGCGGCAATTTCTTAAAACGTATTATTATTCTGCTGACTTTTCTTCAGTAGCCTTTTCTTTTTCAGCAGGCTTCTCTTTAGCCGCCGCAGCCTTCTTCTTTGTAGCTGTGGTTGTTGTCTTTTCTGTAGTTGTTGTCTTTGTTGAGGTAGTAGTTGTTTTCTTTGCAGGAGCCTTTCTCTTGGGCTTTTCAGCTGTCGGAGCCTCGGGAGCCTTTTCTGTTACAACGGCCTTTTCCTTTACGAGCTCAATTGCCTTCTTAACCTTCATATCCTCAGCAATAGCGTCCTCGGGAATGCTTTCCTTAACCTGCTCAACTGTGATACTGTATGCCTTTGCGATGCGGTCATATTCTTCGTTGATGTCAGCCTCGGCAGCTACGATGTTTTCAAGAGCTGCGATCTTTTCAAGAGCAAGACGCATCTTAACCTGCTGTTCAGCCTGCGGACGCATCTGCTGGCGAAGAGCGTCAAGGTTAAGACCTGTATATTTGAAGTAGGTTGCAAGGTCAAGTCCCTGCATTCTGAGTCTGTTGTCGTAATCTCTTACGAAGTTTTCAGTTTCAGCTGTGAACATACATTCGGGAATGTCAGCCTCAAGCTTTGCGATAAGAGCAGCGATAATCTGTTCTTCGATTTCAGACTCAGCTGTTCTGTTGTGTCTCTCTTCGATTTTTGCCTTAAGGTCGTTCTTGTATTCATCAAACGTATCGAATTCGGAAACGTCCTTTGCAAATTCATCGTCAAGCTCGGGAAGCTCGTCGCGAACGATTTTATGAAGAACGCACTTGAATACGGAATCCTTGTCAGCAAGCTCCTTTGCGTGGTAATCAGCAGGGAACTTAACATTAACGTCAAATGCCTCGCCGATCTTCTTACCAATGATCTGCTCCTCAAAGCCGGGAATGAAAGAACCTGAACCGAGCTTCAAGCGATAGTTTTCAGCCTTACCGCCGTCAAACTGCTTGTCGTCAACGTAGCCGTCAAAGTCGATAACTACAACGTCCTCGTTCTCAGCCGCACGGTCTGTGATCTCAACTTCGCGTGCATTTCTCTGCTGAACAGTTTTGATTTCATTATTGATCTCATCGTCGGTAACGGGAGAGAGTGTCTTTGTTACCTCGATTCCGAAATAATCCTTAATTTCAACCTCGGGCTTTACGTAAACGATAGCCTTAAGAACAAGACCGCCCTCGTCGATAGAAACAACGTCAAATTCGGGCTGACCTACAACGTCAAGCTCGGATTCCTTGATAGCCTCGGGATATGCTGTGGGGATGATATCGTTAATAGCGTCCTCATAGAACACGCCTGTACCATACATCTTCTCAACAACAGACTTGGGAGCCTTACCCTTGCGGAAGCCGGGGATGTTGATATTCTTCACGTTTTTGCGATAAGCAGCATCAACTGCCTTATCAAATGTTGCTTTGTCAACCGAGAACTCGATTTCATACTTATTTTTCTCGGTCATTTCCTTTTTTGTTAAACTCATTCTGTCCTCCAAAATTTTACAATAATAGTAAAAAAATTATATCCTTATAATTTTACACATTTATTTACTGATTGTCAAGTGTTTTTCGAAAATTTTACAAATAAAATCAATATTCTTCAGCGAAAATCGGCATAGGTATGAATTTGAGATAATCGGCAGAGGTTAAAATGAAGTCGATGCCCTCAAACTCGGTGCATTTTTTCACAAAATAGTTACCATGTATATGACCGAAATAGCATTTTTTCACGTTGTACTTATGAAGAAGATCCAAAATCGGCCGACATTCAAATCCACTCCAGACGGGCGGAAAATGAAGAAAAACGAGAATTGGCAGAGAAGGGGATTCCTCCTGAAGCACCTTTGCTGCTTCAAGGCTTATTTCAAGTCTTGCTGTTTCTCTTGCAACGATTTTTTCAAAATCAACGTCTCCGACGACGTTCTGCTGCTTTTCATCGTTAAACCAGCCGCGAGTGCCGCAGACGATAAAATCTTCGATACGGTATGCATTATTGTAAAGGATTTCCACTGATTTTATATCATTTTCAGAAAAGAAGCGGTTGATTTTTGAGAGGGTTGACCACCAAAAGTCGTGATTTCCTTTTCCTATGATTTTTCTGCCGGGAAGGCTTTCAATAAATTTGAAATCGTCAAGAGAATCCTCAAGCTTGAGAGCCCAGGATACGTCGCCCGGAATTATGACGGTGTCATCATCTGTGACGACGGCGTTCCAATACTTGCGTATTCTCTCGGTGTAATCCTGCCAAGCAGGCCCGAAAACCTCCATTGACTTGTTGGTTTTCTCGTTTATTGAAAGATGCAGGTCGGATATAACGTATAATGACATTTCGTATTTATCCTTTTTGAATTTTTATTTCCAAAAGTTGTAAGAATAAAAGTCGTTCTCAAGGTAAAAAATAATATTGCTCAAGTGAGCGAGAAAGGCAGGATTTATAATGGAAGATAACAATTGCAAGCGTACAACAGAAAAGCACATCAAGGGTATTTCCTGTGATGTAAACAACTGCTATTACCACGATGGCGAGTGCCATTGCACTGCAAGTCAGATATCGGTAGGCCCTGCATTTGCAACGTCCTCAACCGATACTGCTTGTATCACCTTTAAGAAGAAGGACTAATTTACTCTATTGGGGTGTGTAAAAACACCCCATTTTTTATTTTTCTATAAATTCGAGAACCTTTTTGAGCATATCCGAAGGCTCGCATACGTCTGTGAAACGAACAGTACGCCCTGCAAGATTACGAAGAGGATATGCGATTTCAGTTCCGGAATAGCTTGAAAGTGCATCAAGTGCCTGGAGCGGGTCTGCGGGAGCTGCTTTTCCGAGTGAGGTGTAAACGTCTGCTGCAAATTTATAAGGACTTGCAGTTGAGTCGATTACGGTGATAGCAGTGTCGCCGCTGTTCTTTACGTAACGCTCTGCGGAGGAAATACCAACGGATGTATGTGTGTCGCAAAGGTACTTATGCACGTCAAAGCATTCCTTGATTTCGGCGGCAGTAGCTTCCTCGTCTGCATAATAACCGCAGAAAATCTCATCAATCTTTGCCTTAACGTCAGCGTCAACGGTGTATTTACCCGTTTCCTTTAATTGCTTCATATATAAAGCAGTCTTTTCGGGCCCTGCTGTGAAATAAAGGAGTCTTTCAAGGTTGCTTGAGATGAGAATATCCATTGAGGGAGACATTGTAAGATGGAAGTCGCGGTTTCTGTCATAGGTTCCTGTTTTGAGGAAATCTGTAAGAATATTGTTGCGGTTTGAAGCACAGATGAGCTTGCCGATAGGAAGACCCATAAGCTTTGCAATATAAGCGGCAAAAATGTTGCCGAAGTTACCTGTCGGTACGCAGAAATTGATTTTTTCTCCGTTTTTGATCTTGCCGTCAGCCAAAAGATCGCAGTATGCGGAAATATAGTAAACTATCTGAGGCACGAGACGTCCCCAGTTAATTGAATTTGCACTTGAGAAGAAGTATCCGTTCTTATTAAGTACATCAGCAGCGTTTGTGTCGGCAAAAATCTGCTTTACTCCGTTTTGAGCATCGTCAAAGTTACCGTTGATTGCACAAACGTTAACGTTTGAACCCTCTTGAGTTGCCATCTGAAGCTTCTGAACCTTGCTGACGCCATTCTGGGGGTAGAATACCATAATCTTAACCTTGTCGATATCACGGTAGCCTTCAAGCGCGGCCTTGCCCGTGTCACCAGAGGTTGCAACGAGAATGAGGGCAGTTCTGTCCTCACCCGTCTTTGTCAGAGCGCGTGAAAGAAGTCTGGGCATAATTTGAAGAGCCATATCCTTGAATGCGGCTGTCGGGCCGTGCCAAAGCTCAAGAGAATAGAGATTATCGTGAATATTAACGATAGGAGCGGCACCTCCGACAAAGGACTTTTCGGAATAAGCCTCACGGCAGTCCGAGAGAAGCTCCTCGTATGTATATTCGGGAAGAAATCTTGAGAGAATATTTGCCGCTCTTTCGGGGTAGGAAAGAGGTACAAGCGTGTTTAAGTCTTCACTTGTGAGAGCTGGAATTTCGTCGGGAACGAAAAGACCTCCGTCCTTTGCGAGTCCTTGCTTGATTGCCATAGCAGACGTAACCTTTTCCGAATTTACGTCTCTTGTACTTTGATACTTCATAGCTTATAACATCCTTTCGGGTTAAAAATTTCTTTTTATAAAATTAAATGCGTTTGACCACATAATTTTTTCTGTGATTTCGTTACCGAACCTTTTATCAAGCTCGGTGTTTATCTTTTCTATATCGCGAACGTCGGAAAAACCTTGGGGGAGAGGTGCACCGTCAAGGTCGGCACCGATACATAACGAATCCTCACCGCCGATAGACAGATAATGCTCTATATGTCTTAAAACGTCCGAGATATCCGACTGCCTTTTTTCTTCGTCTGACAGGTGAGGTGAGCAAAGGCTGACTCCGACAACACCGCCGAGCGTGGAAATGCGGCGAAAATGCTCATCGCGGAGATTTCTTCTGTGCGAAAAGACGGAGAAGGAATTTGAATGCGTTGCAACTATCGGACATGCGTATTTTTCGGCAATATCGAGTGCGTCATTGGCACTTTCCTTTGACGCGTGCGAAATATCGGGTATAATTCCAAGCTCAAAGGAGGATGAAACAACCTCTTTTCCGAAATCGGTAAGTCCAACGTCGGTATCGTGAGAGCCTCCCACACAGGTTGCTCCTGCCCAGGTAAGTGTCAGAAATCTGACGCCATTTTCATAAATCTCACGAAGCCTTTCGATTTTACCGCACAAAAGCCTTGCGTCCTCAATGCCGAGCATAAAGGCCTTGCTTTTTGTGTCGAGTGAGTCTTTGAGCTTTTGAAAATCGGTTGAGAGGGAATAGCCGTCTTTACTTAATTCGTTTCTCAAATTGTCGGCAATTTCCTTGAATTGTATATAGCCGTCCTCATCGGTAAGCTCCTCGTCGCTCCAAACCGCCATAATTTGGGCGTAATTTTCGAGATAAGAGAGCTTTTTTATGTCAATATTTAAGGTGTTTTCCGAGAGTGACGCACCTTGCTTTTTTATTTCGTATGCAGTGTCTGCGTGCAGGTCAAAATATTTCATTGTTACCCCTTCAAAATAAAAGCGTTTCTGATATAATTCAGCTTGTGAAGCTTGCCGTCTGTAGTCAGATAAACCTCAACGACGTCCATTCTGATTTGAGTATCTTGTATTTTGTTTTCCGAAAGATAGGAGGAAGCGGCGGCAAAAAGTCTTTTTTGCTTGCCCTTGTCAACTGCACTTGCAGGCGAGCCGTACATAAGAGCCGTGTCAGTATTTGAGCGTGTTTTCACCTCTGCAAATACTATAAATCCTTGTTTTTCGGCGATTACGTCGATCTCATTATGGCTTGCATGATAATTTCGCTTAAGGATTCTGTAGCCGTTGGCAATATAAAATTCCTCCGCGATATCCTCGCCTATTCTTCCTATATCGTTATGCTTCATCTTTGTTTTTGTCGAGAAAGCGGACAAATTGCTTTCTGTGAATGGGGGAGGGCCCATATTTATGTAATGCTTCCATGTGGACTTTCGTTCCGTATCCCTTATGCTTTGCAATTCCGTATTCGGGATATTTTTGGTCAAGCTCCACGCAAATTCTGTCACGGGATACCTTTGCCAGAATCGACGCTGCCGAAATGCTCATTGATATAGCGTCGCCTTTTATTACAGCACGTGAATCGATTTGAAATCCTCTGTTTATATTGCCGTCGATCAGGGCGAAATCAGCCTTCACCTGAAGCCCGTCGATAGCACGTCGCATGGCAAGAAGATCGGCCTCAAGAATATTCATCTTGTCGATTTCCTCAACCGATGCTGATGCGATACAGTAAGCAATGGCCTTTTCCTTTATTACGTCAAAAAGAGCCTCGCGCTTTTTCTCGGTAAGCTTTTTCGAATCGTTAAGTCCTTCAATCTCCAAATCGAGAGGGAGGATACAGGCTGCGGCGAAAACAGGGCCACAGAGAGGGCCTCTGCCCGCCTCGTCAACACCGCAGACGGCGGTATAGCCTTTTGCTAAATATTCTTTTTCGAGTGAATAATCAGGCATAACGCTCCGCCTTTCTTAATCGTTCACTTTGTCAAGGGTGATTTTTCCTATCTTACCGCTTCTGAATTCCTCAAGAAGCATATTAGCTGTGCGCTCGTCGTTAACCTCACCGCCCGAGATGAGAAATCCGCGTTTTCTGCCGATCATCTGAAATAAATCGTAATCGGATAGATCACGGTATTCATTCATATCCGAGAGCTTATATCTTTCGGAGAGTAGTTCGGGATACATGGCGCGCATTCTGCTTATAAGGGAAAGTGCAATTACCTCTGTTTCGAGAATAGTATCCTTGATAGCGCCTGTAATAGCGAGGTTTTCGCCGACGGTTCTGTCGTCAAACTTCGGCCAGAGAACGCCGGGCATATCAAGAAGATCAATACCGAGAGAGGTTGAGACCCACTGCTTATTCAGCGTGACGCCGGGGCGGTTTTCGACCTTCGCTTTTTTTGCACCGCTGATTTTATTGATAAGCGAGGACTTTCCCACGTTCGGAATACCGACAACCATCGCACGAAGCTTTCTCGTCATTCCTTTTTCCTCGTAGCGTCGGAGCTTATCTGACAGAAGCTCCTTTATAGCAGACGAGATTTTGTTAAGACCGGCACCCGTGATACAGTCGGTTGCGATACAAATTCTGTTATTTTGCGAATATTTCTTTACGAATATCGCTGTTTTTTCATCATCAGCCAAGGAGGCCTTATTAAGAAGCGTAATAATAGGCTTGTTTTCAACCAACCTTGTTATTTCGGGGTTGTGTGAGCTATACGGAATACGCGCGTCGATAATTTCGATAACTGCGTCCGTCATCTTGAGATTTTCGGAAATCAGGCGACGGGTTTTTGCCATATGCCCCGGGAACCATTGTATAACTTGTGACGGCATTTTTAATCTCCATACCGCAAATGCGGCTAAAATAAATTTTTGTTCTGCTATAAGTGAAGGGAAGCCGTTCTCGGTTAGCCCGCTTTTCCTATCTTATCAAAGGGAGTTAATCTGAAAAATGCTTTTCCCAAAATTCTGCGAGTGTCAACAAAGCCGATGTAATTTGAACGGCTGTCAAGAGAGTTATTTCTGTTGTCGCCCATAACGAAAACTTTTCCCTCGGGTACTGTTACGGGAAAATCGTATTCGGCTCTTCTCGTTGCGTATCCAACGTCAAGATACATATAATCCTCTGTCAGAACTCTCGTCGTTCCGTCCGTATCGG
>JAZRJC010000078.1:0-1835 GCA_045645605.1 Eubacteriales bacterium
CAGCGTCTTGGCAACACCCATAAAGGATAATATTATAACGACCGTTTTGAGTCTCACCAAGGGTGCGTCCTTTGATTTAAGTCAGCTGATCTGCAAGGACGAGTCTCCCCTTTGCACTATTGCGTCAATAAAAAAAGGAAATTTGTGCGTCATTTGCCGTCCGTATATGGCAAATATGCTATATAAGCTCTCGGGCGAGCTTTCGCTTGAATGCAGCTTTATCGGAAGCATACTCTCAAGCAAGCGTCTTATCCTTAATTGCTATAACAATATCATTTCCTTTGACTCTGATTTTGTAAGAAATATTATAAACACCCAAAGTGGCGAGCCCGTGAAGGTTAACACGAAATATGCGTCTGATACGCCTGCGTGTGAGCAGACCTCCTTCCTTCTGCACCCAAGCTGTAATATATTAAAAAAGGAAAAGCCCACTCTTATATCAAACGGAAGAGTTGACGTTACGCTCACCTCCATCTCGCATAGCACCTCTCCCTTTTACGACGCCGCAAACTCGGTTGTTTTGGCCGCTGCAAAAGCGGTGGCTTTGGGCGAGTCGCTCCAATCGGGTGACATTATGCTGCGCGCTCTTACATCTTATTCGGCAGATGACGATGAGTCAGTAGCATCAGCTCTCTCTGCTCTTCTCGGTATATACCGCTCGCAGATTGAGCTTTGTATTCCCTCCCCCGAGAGCAGATTTGTCAGGGGAGATATAAACGACACGAAAATTCTCACGATTGCTCCTCACAAGGAAAGAAGAAAAAACGTTTGCGGCTCTCTCTACTATCTGAAGCCGAGCGTAAACGAGAACGGTCTTCCCGATTATGCGAATATAAGAAAGCTCTTTTCCTATATTAACTCTCTTCAGAAAAGCGGCAGAATTTGCTATACGAAAGCTGTCGAAGGCTCTGTCGAGGAAACCCTTAGTTCGATTCCGTTTGTTGATATCAAACCCCGAAATATCCCCGCAGAAATACTGAACGAGCTTGTTTTCGGCTCGTTTATCGTGGTTTCGGGTAATGGTGAAGCTATACCAGGTCTTATTCTCGGGGAAATTCTGCCAGGAGGCGAGCAGGTTGAAAAATCTCTCCCTCTCTGCAACAAATCACGCGTTCTTTTGCCAATCTTCAATTCGACCGGGGACGTTGCGCCGTTTATTGGGGCGGTTAAACGGCTCGGCGGTGAGTGTGCCTCACTGTTTGTGAGAAGCGACGGCGTACAGTCTCCCGATATCCTTTCCCTTATCTCAATGTCAAGCATTTTGCTTCTCTCGGCCAAAAAGAGCGACGTCGAGCAGTTCATATCTACCTACAAGGTGGCAATCAGCGAATTTAATATGTCGGGCGGACTTATCGTTGCTATTGGTGAAGCCTCATATATAACCGACGAACTTTATCCTATTGCAATAAAATACGAAAACGGCATCTCAAAAGAGGAGCTGGCAGCACTTCTTAGCGAAAGAGGATAGTTTTTTCGTCATAATCAACATACTTTTGATAAAAAAAGAATAAAAAACAAGATTTTTAGTATATTTTCAAAAAAATCAGAAATAATTTCAAAAATCTCTTGCAATTCCAAAAAAAGTGTGTTATAATAACTGATGTTGTATTGTAAGTAATATAATTTCAATATATTTGCACAAAGTGCTAAGAGGAGGTGTCAGGTATGGCAAAATGCAGTATTTGCGGAAAGGGCGTTGTTTTCGGACAGAGTGTATCTCATTCCCACCGTAAGACAAACAGAACATGGAAGCCTAATATCCGTAGGGTTAAAGCTGTCGTAGACGGCACTCCCAAGACTGTTTACGTATGCGCTCATTGCTTGCGTCAGGGCAA
>JAZRJC010000079.1:0-17646 GCA_045645605.1 Eubacteriales bacterium
TTACAAAACTTTCGGCAAATTCCGATAAGATGTACAAGGCTTTAACCTCCTTGCAGAAGGCGGTTTCAGATGCTGCGGAGAAGAGAGGCAGTGTTGACGCGCTGACTCTTGCACGCACGTATTGCGATAAGGTTATCCCCAGAATGGAAGAGCTTCGCAAATATGTTGACGCACTTGAAGAGCTTGTTGACCGAGCATATTGGCCATATCCCTCATATGGTGATATGATGTTCCGTGTGAATCCGTTATGACAAGATACAGAAAAATTGTAAACGGTCTTATGACCTTTGGCTCGGCATTTATGTTTTGCGGATATTTTTCCTATCTCATAAAGCTGTTTATCTGGAGCGAGGGAGTGCTTCCGTACATAATTGCCTTTGCCACCACGCTTGGCTTACCGCTTATATTTTTTCTTGACAGACGGGGAGTTCTCGAGAAGCTTTTCGGAAAATTTTATTTGATTATAAAGAGCGTTTATACGTTTTTGCTTTGCTTTTATTTTGTCAGCTTCATTTTTATGTGTGCCTACATTTTTGTAGGGGCAGAGGCAGATCCTATGCCACAGAATTTGCCGAGTGACACGGTAGTTGTCGTGTTAGGGGCAAAGGTTGAGGGGGATGGGTCTCCCGGTCAGGTGCTGAAGAAGCGTCTTGACACGGCATATGAGTATCTGCAGGAGCGTCCCGAGCTTTCCTTAATAGTTTCGGGAGGGCAGGGGGCTGACGAGCCTATAAGCGAGGCCTGTGCTATGAAAAACTATCTGACCTCAAGAGGAATTTCAGAAGATAGAATCATTATGGAGGATAAATCCTCAAACACTATTGAAAATTTTGAAAACACAAGGGCTGTTCTTGACGCTATTGGCAAGTCGGAAAATCCTATAGCAATAATTACCACGAATTTTCATATTCCGAGAGCTGAAATTTTAGTGAACAGGCTTGGAATTCAGAATGACACTTATTATATTCACGCACCCGATACGGGAAAGATAGTGCTTTACACCATTCTTGTGAGAGAATATATGTCATATTGCAAGCTGTTTCTTTTTGGTTCATAACAAAAAACGGTTGTCTGTACTTAATGGTCAGACAACCGTTTTTGTAATTTTTGTAATATATCGTTTCGCATAAATTGCTTGCTATTGAAATAAAATAACTAATAAATAAATGCGAAAGGGAATATAAAAATGAAAAAATCAATAGGTCTTTGGCAGCTTGCGGGCTTTGCGTTTACCTCTCTTTTAGGAACGCTTCTGCATTTTCTTTATGATTGGGTTGGCAGTGATCTCGTAGCTCCCTTTTCTGCCGTGAACGAATCGACGTGGGAGCATATGAAGCTGTTGTTTTTCCCCTTGTTTGTATTTGCAATTATTGAGTACTTTTTCTGGGGCAAGGAAAACGATATCTTTTGGTGCGTGAAGCTACGCGGAACGCTGCTTGGCTTAATTATGATTCCCGTGCTTTTTTACACCTATAACGGAGTGCTTGGAAAGTCGCCCGATTGGGTAAATATCAGCATATTTTTTGTTTCAGCGGCGATAATGTATATATGGGAAACAAGAAAGTTCAATAAAGACAATATTATTTGTAAAAAGCCATATCTGTCCTTTGCCGCACTTTGCGTTATTGCTTTACTTTTCGTTGTCTTTACTTTCCTGACACCTAAAATACCTATATTCCGAGACCCAATAACTATGCTTTACGGGAAATGATATTACAGCGTTTCGGGGATGTTATAATGGTTATCAGAGATATGAACGTATTTCATAGCGATATCTCCATCCTGCTTACCGAATAAAGCCTCCAAGGATTCAAAGGTTTCGGTTGGAGTAACGGTTTGATAATGGAGATGTATAACGTCGCCTTCGTTTATAATATGACTGTGGATATCAACCTTCTCGATTGAGATGACAATGCAGGAAGGTGGTAAAAGCAGCTCGCGAAGCTCTCGCCCAACGGCGAAAGCATCCGCCTTTGCCGTTAGATGAACGTCGGTTGAATAAAGAGTTTTGTTTTTTCTGCTGTGGCTGATTTTTGATTCAACAATGGTATCCGAGAATGAAGCAACTCCCGAAAATTCAATAACTAAGAAAGCGAAAACAACTCCCATAGCTATAGGCAAAATATTTGAAAGACCCGAGAGGGCTTCAAGAGAAAAGGCGATTGCAGTCATAGGTATTCTTGATGCAGCGGCTAAAAACGACGCCATTCCCACGACTATCAATACCAATCGGTATTGCTGGGGAATAGATCCTGTTGACATCAATAAATGAGACATTAAATCTCCTACGATTGCACCGAATGCAAGAGATGGTATAAAAAGACCGCCTGTGATTCCTATATTGTTTGCAAAGATAAGGAGCAAGGCTCTCACAACGAGACATATAAGAAACGTGCTGAAAGCCAATGAATGTGTCTCAATCAATTCGTCAATAATCGAATGACCCGTACCAATAAAACGACCTGAAACAAGGCCTAAAACACCTACTATAGCAAATATCAAAATCACCTTTATAGCAAAAGGTGATTTTTTCATTTTATGGTTAAGAAGATTATTAAAAAATTTGTAAATGACTGTGAATCCTATTGCAAGGAAGCCGCTTACAATACCAACAAGAATTGCTGCCCAAATATATTTTGTAGGCAAAATCTCAGAAATTGTGAAATTAAAGGTGTGGTTATCACGGCCTGAAATTAAGCATAGGAGTTCCATTGTAAGCGAAGCCGATAAAATAGAAACTGATGCAGATGTAAAAAGCGTTGTCGAGAAGCGATGATGAAGCTCTTCGATAGAAAAAATCAAGCTGCTGAGCGGAGCGCCTGTAGCAGTTGCGAAGCCTGCTGAGGCACCGCCTGTCATAATATATTTATCAAAAGCCTTGTTTTTCTTTCCGAAAATATTAGTAGTTCCTCTTCCGATAGCACATCCGATTTGAACGCTTGGGCCTTCATTTCCGAGCGGAATTCCGGCGAAAAACGTAATCAGTGCAGAAAAGAAAAGAATAAAAGAGCTTGATATCCAATCAAAGCTGACGAAGCCTCTTATATATGTAACAGCAGAGGGAATTCCTCCGCCCTTACAGCCAGGCTTTAATTTCAAAATCAAAAATGAAAGAAGAGCAAGGGCGATAATTCCCGCAAAGAAATATGTTGAGTATTGAAGATTTTCGCGAACAAGATTATACATTTTTGTTGAAAAAAATATAATGCTCGATGCAAAAAGCTTGAAGATGAAAATAAAAGCGCCCGTGAAAGCTCCGCATATTGCGGAGAGTCGGATACAGTGGAAGAGCTGTTTGAATTTATTATGTGTTTTGGTATTTTTCATAATATGATCCTACTATATATCGAGAAATTACTATATATCATCATTTAACTTGGGGTTGATTTTATAGAAATCGAGAATGGGGAGAAGGACGAGCGCGGTAAGGCCTGCAGTAAACCCGCCGTTATAAAGCACAAACCCTCCGTGCATATCTGCCGTTGAGGTGCAAATTACAGCACTTAAAAATCCGGCAAGAACACCGATTTTTGCACCGTATTTACCGCTGAACGGACAAAGACCCGTTGCAAATGCAAGTCCGTTTATGTATCCCTGTGTTGAAAGCGTAAAGGGAATATCGCGTCCGATAAGCAGACAGACACCGCCGACGGTAAGGAAAAGAAGGATATATCCAATTACAATTGGAGCAACCGTTCTTGGCTGTTGTCCGTCTGCCGCAAAGGTAAGTGCGGCGAAAACGACACCCAAGGTCGCCCCTGTAAATCCAACTCCCGACGGCAAAAACTCAAAGATTTCGGGAAGAAGGAAGACAATATTCAAATATCCGACGGCACAAAGACCGTAAATTCCTATATTTATTAAACAAAGAGGCATACCGAACTTATCAAAAAAGTCTGTGCCGTGTCCCGAGGAGCGAATGAGCGCGCGATATCCTCGGAGGCTTCTTTTGTTAAATAAAAATCCCACCAAAAGAGTTATCGCAAACAGCAAAACGAGAAACACGTTAACAAATCCGCGATAGCCGTATGCTTGGGCATAATATTCGGGATTTATAATTTCAATAGGGTCGGGGGAGGAAAAGCCGAAGGTAGGGAAGAGGAAGGAATTGATAAAAATACCTAAAAGTCCTATGGCAAGTCCTGCCTTGTACATATTGTATCCACGGTGCATTTTCGTGGTTTCGGGAATAAGTGCGGGCACGACGAAGCCTGTGATAGTGCCGAGAATAATAACCAACATAATTCTGATAACAACACCGCCCATGCTTTCATATCCGCCGATATATCTGAACAGAATTTCGCTAACGAAAGGGCCTATAGCCGTTGAGAAAAGAGCGATATGCAGGTTTTCTGCAAAGGATTTTTTCATAACGAGACAATATAGAAAAACTCCTATAATGCTTGGCCACATATTGAGAAAATTAAGACCGTAGAAGCAATGTGCCACAACGAGCATATAGGATGCAAGCGTTGTTGCGTTTGCTCTCACTCGGCTTACAAGAATAAGCAGATTTGAAGCAAATCCGCAGAGCGCTGCATTGAAAAATGAAGCGGCAAGTCCCCCGAGGGCAAAATAATCCGTCACTAAATTTGACGGAGAGCGAATTATTTTTATAAATCCGTCAATAAAATTATAGTTTTTTGTATAAATACAGGCAAAGGGGACAGCCACCGAGAACGCAAGACTCAAAAAGAGAGTGTAGAGCGCCATCAGCCTTGAGTTTTCTGTTCTTTGATATTCAACTGAATTGTTTTTTTCTAACATTTGTTTAACCTTTTTGAATAAAATCTGATTTTACTTGCTATCAAACCAAGTATTTCCGACGTTTGCCTCAGCAACAAGAGGAACGTCGATTTGAATTGCTTTTTCCATACACTGCTGAAGAATTTCGGCTGCTTTTTCACAGCAGTCCTTGTGCGCCTCAAGGATAAGCTCGTCGTGTACCTGCAGAATAAGATGCGCGTCGATTCCACTTTCACGGAGCTCCTTGTTAACGTTAACCATAGCAATTTTAATGATATCTGCGGCGCTACCTTGAATGGGGCTGTTCATCGCCACGCGCTCGCCAAAGCTCTTGAGCATTTTATTCTGTCCCTGAAGCTCGGGAATATATCTGCGTCTGCCAAACAAGGTTGAAACGTATCCGTTATCGTATGCGGTCTTTATAATATCCTTCAGATATTTGTCAACCAGCGGGTAACCTGCAAGATAAGAATCAATATATTGTTTCGCCTGTTTTTTTGTGATTCCGAGGTCTTGCGACAAGGAAAAATCACCGATGCCGTAAACTATTCCGAAGTTGACAGCCTTTGCACGCTTACGAAGCTCGGCTGTAACCTCATCCTTTGTGACTCCGAAAACAGCCATCGCGGTTGAGGTGTGAATATCCTCTCCCGAACGGAATGCGGAAATCATTGCTTCATCTCCCGAGATTGCCGCAAGCAGACGAAGCTCGATTTGCGAATAGTCGGCGTCAACCAAGACGTAATCGCTTGATTTCGGAACGAAGAATTTACGAAGCTCTCTGCCAAGCTCGGTTCTTATCGGAATATTTTGCAAATTAGGCTCGCTCGATGAAAGTCTGCCGGTAACGGTACCCGTTTGATTAAAGGAGGAATGAATCCTTCCGTTCTCGTCGGCTACCTTTAATAAGCCCTCAACGTAAGTGCTTTTCAGCTTTGCAACCTGTCTGTAATAGAGGATATCCTCTATTATCGGGTGATACGGGCGAAGCTTTTCGAGTATATCCGCGTTTGTGGAGTAACCCGTTTTAGTCTTTTTGCCTGCAGGCAAGCCGAGCTTTGTAAAGAGGATTTCGCCCAACTGCTTCGGTGAATTTATATTGAATTCTTCACCAGCGCTGAAGTAAATTCTTGAGGTCAGCGACTCCTCAACCTCGCTCAGAGTGTCACCGTAGCCTGAAAGCCCGTCTCTGTCAATTCTGAAGCCTAAAAGCTCCATTTCGCAAAGAACGGCTGCTAAAGGAATTTCGATATCAAAGAGTAAGCATTCTGTTTTTTGCTCCTTGATTGCCTCAAGGGTTTTCTCATACAACTTTGAGATATAATACGAGTGATAACATTCTTCGCCTAATTCTTCGCCGAGATATTCGGATACGAGAGAGTCAAGTGAGAATGATTTTGATGCGGAATTCAAAACGTAGGCTGCAAGCATCGTGTCAAAAAAGCAATCGCGGAAGCAGACACCGAATGAGTTAAGCTTTTCATAAATTTGCTTACAATTATGGCAGACGAGCTTTATTTCGTTGTTTTTTATAAAATCAAAGAGAGACTTTATATCGCCCTGCCAGGAAATAATTTCCTTGTTATTAAAAAGATAGATCTTATTATCTGTAAAGGAAAGAGAAAGTATTCCGTCCTCGGATTTTACGTCGTCTGTTTCCGTAGATGTGATTACTTGCGGCAGATCTTTTTCAGGTGATTTCTCAGTGTTCGCGGCAGGCTCGGTTAGCCCGAATTTTTTTATAAGCGTATTGAAGCCGAGACGCTTGAAATATGAGAACAGTTCTCCGGAAAAGCTGCCATCAAAAGCGTAATCGGAAAGATTTTCCGAGATTGGTACGTCACGAACGATCGTTGCCAGCTGCTTTGAAATATAGGCGCTTTCCTTTCCACCCTCAAGCTTTGCCTTGACAGATGGAGAGAGCTTTGCCTCGGGAAGAGCCTCATATACACCGTCAAGAGAGGAATAATCATAGATCAGCTTAACGGCGGTTTTTTCGCCGATGCCGGGAACACCCGGAATATTATCAGAGCTGTCTCCCATAAGAGCCTTAACGTCGACGAATTGAGAGGGAAGAACAGAATATTTCTCCTTGAATTTTTCTGTATCAAACAGGGTTGTTTCCTGATTTCCGGCAAGCAAAACCTTGACGTTTTCACGTCCGTTTGACGAAATCAACTGAAGCGAGTCGCGGTCTCCCGTCAAAATATATCCTTCGATATCATTCTCCTCGGCAAGTCTTGCGAAGGTTCCGAGAACATCGTCCGCCTCAAAGCCTTCCATCTCAACGATGCTTACCCCCATAGCGGCACAAACCTCTTTAGCTAAGGGCAGCTGCTTTGCAAGATCTTCGGGCATAGGCTTTCTGCCTGCTTTATATTCAGCATACATTTTGTGTCTGAAGGTAGGCGCACGAAGGTCAAAGGCAACCGCAAGATAGTCGGGACGCAAATCCTCGATTTGTCTGTGGAGAATATTCAGCATTCCGTAAATTGCGTTCGTTGGAGTCCCATCGGGTGCGTTAAGCATTCTGATTCCGTAAAACGCACGGTTTATAATACTGTTTCCGTCAACGGCAAGTAATTTTTTCATAATTGCTCCTAAAAATTCATTCAAATCTTCGCAAAGTCCGTTCGAAAAAACCAAACGAACTTCAAAGCTCGTTCAGGAAAACCGAACGAGCTTTGTTAAAATCAGTATATCAATTAGCGGGAACGTTATCCTCGGGTGCTTCTGCAGTTTCTGCATTTTCTCCGTCATTCTCGGGGATTGTGGACAAATCAATAACAAGCCCGCTATCCTCAATTACGGCAGTATCAGCGGAGGCTGCAGCGATATTCTGCAGAATCTTGATGCCCTCCTCAGTGTCAAGTACACTTGATGTCTGGAGGTTTCTCTGTGTGCAGGGAACTAAATAAACCGAGGGAGTACCGTCACAGAAGACGAGTCTTGCGATAACGGCATTATGTGCGTCTGTTTCAAACCAAAAGTTGCCAAGACCGTAAATAATAGGCTTTCCTTCATAGTATTCGACGTTTTGAAGAACCATAGAACGGCAGCCGAGAACTATATCAGCACCCCAATCGATAAAATCGTGTGCTAAACCGGACTGTTTTGCTGATGCCTTCTCAATATAATTTACGTTTTTGAATTTATTCTGCTTTTCATCAGCCGCGGAGTATCCCCAATCGGCGTAAACGATTACGTAGTCAGCGTTTTTACGAGCCTCGATAATCATATCACGGATGTCAACGCCATTAGTCTCAATAATTCCTGCCGCATTTGACAAAGCCTCAGGTGCGTGTGTTTTCGAATCACTTTCCGCAGCGGCGATATACGCGATCTTCTTGCCGCCGATAATAACGTATCTCGGTGCTTTCGCATCGGAAAGGTCCTTGCCGGCACCTATATATTGGATACCGTTTGCCTTGAGGTGTGTTATCGTGTCGCTTAATCCAACGGAATCCGCCTCGTAAATATGGTCGTTTGCAATATTCACGATATCGATACCAAGCTGGTTAATAAGGATCGACGCATTTTTTGACGAGGTTGACATAGGAAACTTAACTCCGTCAAGCTTTTTATCGGAATCTGTTATAGGTGTTTCCAAATTTACACAGAATATATCGGATTCAAGCATAATGCTGCTAACGCTCTCTGAGAAGGCTGCGGAAAGAAGATTAGCTCTTTTGTCCTTGTAGATATAAAGAGGAGACCAATTCCATTTGTCATCAAGGGAGAGGTCGCCGGCAAATGAAAGAGTAAATTCTTCTTTATATTCGGTTCCGACAACAGTGTAATAGGGGTCTTCAAGAAGACCTTCGGAAATATCAGCAAGAACGTGAAGAGAAACGCCGAAGGAGCTATACCAGATATCATCGGAATATCCCTTTTCGTTACAAGCGTTAACGAAATCTGTGTAGAAGGCTTCACCGAAAATCTCAACGCAGGTTTTAATCAAGCTTTTATCAAGGGTTCTTGAGGATTTCTCGACACCATTAAAAATGTTTATTACGTCTGATTCATGATAAACAGCACTGTTTTCTCCGTTTATCGTTGTAGAGGCGTTCGGTTTATTTGGAACTACGGTACCTGAATTTTCGTTATAAGAAATGAAGAAAAAAGCCACGACTGACAGCAAAAGGATAAGCAACAATAAAATATTGTAAATGGGCTTTTTCAAAATTTTAGTGGCAAAAATCATTATTTAACCTCCGAATAGTAAAAACATACGTAATTTTTCATTATAATTATACCACATATACTCTTATAATGTCAATAGAAAAAGCATTTTCTTATGTTTGAAAAATGTATTTTTTTATAGAGAAAGAATTATTCAAGTTCAAAAGCACCCGTGTAAAGACGGTAATAGTTACCTTTCTGCTCGATCAACTGCTCGTGCGTACCCTTTTCAATGATTCTGCCGTGATCAAGCACCATAATAACGTCTGCATTACGTACGGTTGAGAGTCTATGTGCTATAACGAAAACCGTTCTGTTTTTCATAAGGGCATCCATCCCCTTTGAAACGATTTCCTCTGTTCTCGTGTCAATAGACGAGGTTGCCTCGTCAAGAATCATAACGGGCGGGTCGGCAACTGCGGCTCTCGCTATTGAAATAAGCTGTCTCTGTCCTTGAGAGAGGCTTGACCCGTTGCCTGTGAGCATAGTGTTATAGCCCATCGGAAGTCTTTCGATAAAGTCGTGTGCGTTTGCAAGCCTTGCAGCCTCAATACACTGCTCGTCGCTCGCCTCAAGATTGCCGTATCGGATATTTTCCATAACTGTTCCCGTGAACAGATTTACGTCCTGCAAAACGATACCGAGAGAGCGGCGGAGATCGGATTTTCTGATTTTGTTAATGTTAATGCCGTCGTATCTTATTTTTCCGTCAGCGATATCATAAAAGCGGTTGATAAGATTCGTAATAGTAGTTTTACCGGCACCAGTTGCCCCGACAAAAGCAACCTTTTGTCCCGGCTTTGCGTAAAGGCTTATGTCGTGAAGAACGGTTTTATCCTCCGTATATCCGAAGTCAACCTCTGTCATACGCACGTCTCCGCAAAGCTTCGTATAGCTTACGCTTCCGTCCGCCTCGTGAGGGTGCTTCCAGGCCCACGTGCCCGTTCTTTCTTCTGTTTCTATGAGCTTTCCGTCAACCTCTTTTGCTCGGACGAGCGTTACGTAGCCCTTGTCAAATTCAGGCTCTTCGTCAAGAAGAGTAAATACTCTGTCAGCACCTGCAAGCGCCATAACTATGCTGTTTATCTGCTGAGAGAGCTGGTTGACGTTCTGAGTAAACTGACGGGTCATTCCGAGGAAGGTTACGACAACTGCAATCGAGAGGGTTGTGTCACCTGTTATAAGGGCGGATATTGATATATTCGGCACTTTGAAAACGCAAAGGAAAAGTCCGCCAACAAACGCTGCCAAAACGTAAAGAATATTTCCGATATTACCCATAATAGGCATAAGAATGTTTGCGAATCTGTTAGCCTTGTCGGCGTCCTCGAAAAGCTCCTCGTTTATTTTATCAAAGCCCTCCTTTGCCTTTTCCTCGTGGCAGAAGACCTTAACGACCTTTTGTCCGTTCAGCATTTCTTCAACGAAACCCTCGACCATACCGAGAGATTTTTGCTGCTTGATAAAATACTTTGCACTTCGTCCGCCGACGTTTTTAGTAACGGTTATCATAAGAATAATACCGAAAATAACGACGAGAGTCATCCAGATACTGAAGTATATCATAATGAAAAACAGCGAAATCAATGTCAGTCCGGACGAAATAATGCTCGGAATTGATTGCGAAACGAGAATACGCATAGTGTCGATATCGTTTGTATAATGGCTCATAATGTCGCCGTGGCTGTTTCTGTCGAAATAGCGGATAGGGAGACTCTGCATCTTCTTGAACATTCGTTTACGCATATTACTGAGGAAGCCTTGAGTGAGGATAGCACCCAGACGGTTGTAAGAAAATGAGGAGATAAGCCCCAGTGTATATAACGAAATCATAATGAGAAGAGTTTTTAAGATTTTCGGGAACATTTCTCTGTAAGTACCGACAAAGTCACCCGTTTCGCGTCCGAGTGCAAGTCCCTCCTCAATATATGAAGCGATAGTTTTGATATAAACTGAGGGAGCAACGCCAACGAGAGCTACGATTATGATAAAAAACAAGATGGCTATAACGTACCATTTATAGTCCGCCATAAGATAGCCGAAAAGTCGCTTAAGTGTGGCGGGATTAGCCCTCGGACGCTTTCCCATAAGGTTCTGTTTTTTATTACTCATGGTCTGCCTCCTCACTCTTGCTCTTGTTTTGGGATTCATATACCGAGCGGTATATTTCGTTTGACGCCATAAGCTCACTATGAGTTCCAACTCCGTTAATCTTGCCGTTTTCCATAACTACTATCATATCGGCCTCTTCAACAGAGGAGACTCTTTGAGCGATTATAATTTTTGTGGTGTTTGGAATTTCATCGCGGAAGGCTTTTCGGATAAGTGCGTCTGTTTTTGTATCAACTGCTGACGTTGAGTCATCAAGGATAAGCACCTTCGGCTTTTTCAAAAGGGCTCTTGCAATACAAAGCCTTTGCTTCTGACCGCCCGACACATTTGTTCCTCCGCGTGTTATGTACGTATCGTATTTTTCGGGGAGTGCCGAAATAAATTCATCCGCTTGAGCAAGACGGCAAATTCTTACAAGCTCCTCGTCGGTTGCGTTTTCATCGCCCCAACGGAGATTTTCCTTGATAGTTCCCGAAAAGAGAACGTTTTTCTGCAAAACCACGGCAACCTGATTTCTAAGTGCCGCAAGATCGTATTCGCGAACGTCAACACCGCCCACAGATACGCGTCCCTCGCTCACGTCGTAAAGTCGGGATATGAGATTTACGAGAGTTGTTTTTGAGCTTCCCGTACCGCCGATAATTCCGACAGTCTGACCGCTCTTAATGCTTAAATTTATTCCCTCAAGAGCAAATTTTTCGGCCTTTTCGGAATATTTGAAGCTTACGTTCTCAAAAACGATATCTCCGTTTTCAACCAATGTTTTTGCATTTTCGGGACTGGTCAGGCTGCTTTCCTCGGACAGAACCTCGCAAATTCTTCTTGATGATTCAATGGCAAGCGTTACCGTGACGAAGATGAAGGAGATCATCATCATGCTCATAAGAACCTGCATTGAATATGTAAGCATTCCCGAGAGAGTGCCAAGCTCAACCGTTGTTCCGCCTGACGAGATGCAGAGCTTTGCACAGAAGAACGAGATAAGAATCATCGTTGCGTACATACAGAACTGCATAATAGGGCTGTTGAACGCCAAAATCTTCTCGGCTTTTGTAAAATCATCTCTTACGTCGTCCGACGCTGCCGAAAACTTCTTTATTTCATAATCGTCGCGAACGAAGGACTTTACAACCCTCATTCCGGCGATATTTTCCTGAACCGATTCGTTAAGCTTATCGTATTTACGGAAAACCTTCTTGAAAAGAGGCATAACCTTAAAAATGATAAAGAAAAGACCGAAGCCGAGAAGCGGAATAACGCCTGCAAAGATCCAGGCGAGAGAGCCGCCGAGACGGATCGACATAATAAACGCAAAGATAAGCATAAAAGGACATCTGACAGCACTTCTTATGATCATCATAAAGGCGTTTTGAACGTTTGAGACGTCGGTCGTAAGTCTTGTTACAAGACTTGGCACCGAGAATTTATCAATGTTTGAGAATGAAAAATCCTGAACGCGGTGGTATAGGTCGTGGCGGAGATTTTTTGCAAATCCGCTTGACGCTCTTGCACAGAACATTCCGCTCAACACCCCGCAGATAAGAGAGCATACAGCCATTATAACGAGAAGTCCGCCGTGCTTTGCTATCTCATAAAGGCCGCAGCCTTTCTCAATGCGGTTAATAAGGTTAGCTGTAGTAAGAGGAATAAAACATTCGATTATAACCTCGAGCATAATGAAAAATGGAGAGAGAAGGGTGTCTCGCTTGTATTCCCTTATACAGGAAAGTAATTTTTTTATCATAAAGAGCTCCTTTGAATAAACGGTATTTTCGGCAAAAATGACTCCTCTGGCAAAGAGAAGTCAGATTGCTTAAGTGTCATAATTTGTGAGATGAAGCAAGAGAGATTGCCGTTTTCGCATCAAGCTTGGCAAACGATATAAGCTCATCTCGTCTGCATTTTATTCGGACGCGAATATCCCTCTCGGAATATATGCTGTCAACAATTGAAATAATATCTTCAGCCGTAATGG
The DNA here is from genome assembly GCA_045645605.1 of Eubacteriales bacterium. GTDB lineage: Bacteria > Bacillota > Clostridia > Oscillospirales > CAG-272 > SIG710. Next base: position 13,016 of record JAZRJC010000079.1, read on the forward strand.
AGGATAGCGACGGAGTTGCTGTCTGACCCGAGTAGGATAGAAATGCGTCAACCTTTGGGTCATAAGAAATACCGATAGCGGGAATACCCGCAACCGTTGCGTAAATCAGCATGTGAAGTCTCATTCCGATAGCAAAGTCCATATCAGAGAGGATCGCCGTCAGCTCGGAGGCAGTCAGATTTTCAACGAGAATTTCATCGCATCCGCACATTTTTGCTGTTTTTTTGCAGACTGTTTTGCAAATTTCGATATCGTGTGATGCCTGAACCGGAACGAAAACGGGGCAGACACCGTATTTTTTATATATTTCGGAAAAGGCAGCCGCCATCTCCGAGATGAATTTGTCCTCTCCAAGATTTGCTGCAGACCGAAGGCCGCTCACGCTTCTTAATGAAACGGCAAAATAATGCTTTTCATTCTTGGATTTCATTCCGAATTTATCCATCAGATATTGCTTCCTTGCGTTGTCGGCAGAGGAGAGCATAAATGCAGGGTCGGCACTGACGGTAACTCTTCCGCCATCCGTAGTTACTCCGATCTCATTGATCAAATCAAAAGAGGAGGGCTCGCGAAGGCTTATACTGTCAACCTTATTAAGCACACGGCAAACCTTTTTGTGGCTGTAATCGCCGTAAAGAGGGCCTATGCCGTTTGCATAAACCATTACGGGTAATCCTATCTTCTTTGCAAGATTGATTATGAAGCAATAGTACTCAAGAGATTTTGCGCTTGTGTTGTTTTGCAGAAGCGAGCCGCCGCCGCTTATAAGCAGTTTTGCGTGTCGCATTTCGCCAAGGATAGCGAAAATATTAAATCTGTTAATACAGCGAACACCGTATTTTCTTGTCATTTCCTTCGGATTTTTAGTAAACGCCGTAATTCTGACGTCGGGGTTCAGTTCTCGCAGTCCTTTTGTGATTGAGAGCAAAAGTGAATCGTCCCCCATATTTCCAAAGCCGTAATATCCCGACAAAAGAATATCGCCGTGCTTTTTGTATTCATACGGGTAAAGGCTTTCGTAAATTTCACGACAGTCCTTTGCCATTCTCGTTGCCGAATAGCTGTTCTCGATTATTTTGCGGTTAGCACCACCTATAATTGCAAGCTCTTCCTTATTCATCGAAAGAAGCTTGTCAAGGTCTGCCAAAAGCATATCGGTGTTTGGTAGAGCACATCCGCGCAGACAGAAATTCGTCGTTGCGGCAACGTCATAATTTTCTTCTCCGAGAATACCGATATATCCCTCGTTGCCGCCGACAACAACGGGTAAGCCGGCACTCATAGCCTCAAGCACGGCGCGTGAAACGCCAACGAAAATATCACCTAAGGCAATATATCGGTTAATGTCGGTTCTTGCGTTTGTCATGTGGACAAAGTTTTCACCGCATTTCTCGTTTGCCTTGTCGGCAAGAGCCTTTACGTAATCGAAATCGTCACCGCCGCCAACGATAATCACCTGAAGATTTTCGTGCTTTTTCTTAAGCTCGGGCGATACCGATGCGAGTAGCCTTGCAACCTCGCTTCTGTCCTTATCCATGCGGCTGACGTACACTACGGTTTTTCTGTCATCGGGCAGGGAAAGCTCCTCCAACGCAGATTTTACGTCGATGTCCCTTGAGAATTTCTCCATATCAATGCCGTTGATAGTGACCGAGACGTTATCGGGGAAAACTCTGTAATTATCAATCACGTATTGCTTGATATCCTCGCTTACGGCAATAGTTTTATCGCCCCAATTTGCAATTCTTTTCCACAGGGCGTTAACGTCGAAGACCCAGTGTGCCGAGCAGACAAATCTGAAGTGGATCTTCCTTTGAAGCAAGCCGCAGATAAAGGCGGGGATTCTTGCGTGGGCGTGAACGATATCAAATTTTTCTTTTTTGATCAGTTTTTTTAGCTTGATATATGATTTTATAACAGAGACGGGATTTTTTTGATGAAGCGGTATTTTTATGTGTCGAATACCGTTCTCGGCAAGCTCATTTACATATACTCCGCCGTTTGACACAACCACGATCTCATCTCCCATTTTTGAGAGCGCGCGTGAGAGCTCAAGAACGTGAGTTTCAGCACCGCCGATATCAAGCTGCATAAGAGCCATAAGAATTTTCATAAAACTCCTGTTTTCGATAGCTGACGTCGATCGTCGGCCTCGAATCATTCAAGTTATTTAATAAATTCGGTCTGCATATATATTATACTAACTATATATTATACTAAATTTTTTCTCAACATTCAAGTGTTTATCCCTATTTATTTGCTTATTTTTCAATTTTTATCAAATATGCCGTATTTATTTGCCCCAACAAGGAATTTATGGTACACTTTTATCAGCGTTATCATACAAAATTTATCCCAAATATTCCCGACGAAAAAATTGTATAAGAGTACTTCCTAAAAGTCAATACTTTCTTTTGATGGGAGTGATGCTTATGTATTATAATAAAGTGGAAATCTGCGGTGTTAACACCTCGAAGTTAAAGGCTCTGACAAGCGAGGAGGCGCAGGCTCTTTTAATAAGAATAAAGGGCGGGGATTTTCGTGCAAGAGAAGAGCTTATATACGGAAATTTTCGGTTGGTTTTAAGTGTTTTACAGCGATTTGGCAACAAACAGGAGATGCTTGACGATCTTTTTCAGGTCGGATGTATAGGTCTTATAAAGGCTGTTGACAATTTTAATATCGGTCTTGGTGTTAAATTCAGCACCTATGCTGTACCAATGATTATAGAAAGGTGAAAATAATAAAATGAAAAGCGCAGGCGGAGATTTTTTATCCTCTCGCCTGCGCTTTTTGTTTTATATTGACTCGTAATTTTCGTGCTTGAAAATTATCGAGATGTGATTATCACGGCTTACTGTTATTTTGTCAATAAGCTCTCGGCAAACAGTTTGCTTTTCCGCGTCTGTCATATATGGCCAAGAGTCTTTGATTCCTTTGAATTTTTGAATGCTTTCTCTTTTTTTATTCCGTATTTCCTCCTTCTTTTTTTCGGAGGAGAGGGAAGAGTTAAGCTCTTTTATTTTCGTTTGTATTTCCTTTATCATTCTTTGAAGGACGTCGTCATAGTCATCCTTATCGAGAAAGCTTTTATAGAGCCTCTCAAGCTTATCCTTTTCTTTTTTGATTTGTTTTTGGAGTGCGGCAGTTATATCTATATCGACGTCCTGTTTTTTATTCTTTTCGTTAAGCTCAAACGACTGTGCAAATATAGCGTCAAGAACAGTTCTCTCGATATCCTCCCTCCAAAATTTTTTGTTTTGGCAATTTTCATCCTTCACAAGATACGACTTTGTGTGCTGTTGGGAATAGCAAACGATTTTGACCTTATTATCCTTTCCCCATTTCTGATAGCGCATACGGGCCCCGCATTCACCGCATTCGAGAAGTCCTGCGAGCATATAGATTGCGTTTCCCCGCGTGACCGACCTCTTTTTTAGCTCCTCCTGCGCTTTTTTGAAGGTTTCCTCGGAAATGATAGGCTCGTGCAGTCCTTTATATTCTTTTCCTTTTACGCTGACGTACCCCAAAAGAGAGCGTCTTTTGAGAATCTGGGTTACGATTCTCTCTCCCTTAAATCCGAGAATATCCGATATTCTTTGAGGCGATATTTTTTCATCTATATAGAGTCTGAAAATTTCTCTGACCTTCTCTGCCTCCTCCGGAATTATCTCGAGAGTCCCCGTTTCCTTATTATATCCGTATCCATAAGGGAGATTGCCGCCGCCCTTCCATTTTCCCGTTGAAATCCGCTTTTCGCGTCCGATTTTCAATTTTTCGACGATACAGTCACGGTCGTATTCGGCAAGCGAGCCGAAAAGCTGAAGCATCAGCTTTGACGACGGATCGTTTCTGTCAACTCGGCAAAAGCTTTCCTTGATTGAAACAAAATTTATATCGTATCTGTTTGTATTCGTTTTGCTTTTACTGCCGTCCTTTGATAAGATATAGTCCTCAATAAACTGAAGCATATCAAGGAGCGAACGGGCAAGACGGTCGATTCGGGGGACGATAAGAGTGTTTATTCTGATATTCGACTGCCCGCAGTTATATTCCTTTATCATTCGGATTATGCTTTGTATGGCAGGGCGGGAAAGATTTGTTCCCGTGTAGCCGTCATCTGTGAACAGGATGCAGTTTTTTATATTGTTCAGCCGACAGTATGAAATAATGCTGTCGCGCTGTGCCTCAAGACCAAGTCCCTCTTCCGCCTGTTTTTCGGTTGAAACTCTTGAATATGCAACGTTTATGAGATATGAGCCGTCCTTGTCACACTCGATTTTATCCGAGTCGATAAGAATGCTCATATACTTGTTCAATTTGAGATTGTTTTTGAGCCACCCCACAATAAGCCGCCCTTATATTTTTGCCGAGCCTGAATTTTTTCTTGTGGCAGAGCTTATTTCGTTTGATATACCATTGATAATCTTATCAATAGTATCGTTTTTTATAGAGAGGGAAGGTAGGCTTTCGGGGGAGATTTCCTTTTTGCCGACGTAAATGCTAACCTCGTAATTTTCCATAGAATACCTCTTTCATATCAAATGCTTTCAGAGATATTATAGACTCCTTTTTTGCAGTTCAGTCAAAATAAAATCCCCCTTTCCCCAACGGGGCGCCACAGGGGATTG
>JAZRJC010000080.1:0-32054 GCA_045645605.1 Eubacteriales bacterium
TACTTAAGGTATGCAGGCATCAGAATTCTTCTCGCTCTGTCCGTGTCGAGAGATACCCGGTATATTCCGTTATAGCTTTCTTTCAGGACAGAAAGCATCGTGTCTATTTCGAGAATTCCTGTTTTTGCCTGTATGTACTCATTTTCCAGAGAAGCTTTGGACTGTTGTGCTTTGTTCTGATAATACTTCGCCTTGTTTTCGTACATTCTGACTTCGGCTTCTCTAACCATCTCTTCGGTATTGGTATTCTGGCTTCTGAAGGATATACCCCATGCTACGTGATAGCCGTATAAATTCAGCTGCTCAAGAAATAGATCCATACCTTTCTTTATGTCGTCCTGACTCAAGCTTTGACAGAATACTAAAAATTCGTCGCCACCCATTCTGTAAATCTTCTGTCCAAAGAAAACGTCCTTCAAGGAGTGTGCGATAAACAGAAGCATTTCATCGCCTGCCGCATGACCGAATTTATTATTCCGATAGTGGAGTTCATTGACGTCGATGTAAATGCAGGAGAAATCCAAAGGCTTCTCTTCGTTTATGATATGCAGATCATTATTATATGCTACACGGTTGAGGGTACCAGTGAGTGAATCCGTGGTTGCTGCAAGCTTTGTTTTATTAAGCACGTTATGATTATTCAGGGCGATAGTAAAACATGCAGAAATCTTTTCTACAAGATAATATGCATCAACTCTGCGACGAGGGTTTATAATACTTAAAACTGTAATTTGATTAGTTTTGTTAACTGCTGCCGAGAAAACGACTTCTGAAATATTGTGTTTTTTCAGAATAGTATAAAATGTGGAATTTGATTTTTTTAATCGGTTGTCTAGACGTACACTTATAACTTTGAATACAGAATTCTCCTGAACGTTGAGATTTGAAACGTATCGAAGCATTTCTGATTTCAGAACCTGTTTAGGAGTGCTTGAGAGCTTGTTTTTTTGTTGCTCCGATGCAATAAAATGATAGTCTTCACCGTTGGTATCGAAGAAAATGACCGATCTTGCCTTTGTAAATACACCAACCTCTTTTATTGCCTTGTCGATATTGTTGTTACTTCCCGACGCTTCAATGAGAATTTTTCTGATATTAGAGGCACAGTCGATTACGTTGTTTTTACGACGCTCACTAAAAATCAACAGTATTGCGAACACGGACATAATAGCGACCATTATTCCAAATGCGCTGAGCAGGATCATCAGCAAAAGGTGTGTTTCGGCATATACCTGCGAGTCATATCGTATCAGTGCAATTTCCCACCCTAAATCTTCAATTGAGGAATAATGCATCAGCACGTTTTCGTTTTTGTAAGCAGATCTGAAGGAAGAAAATCCTTTGTCCGTTGTTGCGAATTGCTCGTAAGAATAATCGCCGTTATACTTACGATCCTTCAAGAACGAGATGTTACCCAACTCATCGTGAACCGAGTCAAGTATAAGGTCTCCCGTTAAGCCGTCATAAACGAAGAGCTGTGCGTCAAGCTCGGTTGCAAGACTCAGATATCGCTCCTTAATGCTATCAAGCTTTATAATACCGTATAGAACGCCAACGGTTTCTCCGTTCGCCACTATCGGCACGGCACTTCTGACACGCTCGTAATCAACGTTGGTAAGGTCGTACACGCGCCCTGTGATGTACGGGCCCTTTTCTTTCTCTTCCGAAAAAGAAATTTGCCCATCAAGATTTATTGAACCGCTTTTTGTTATAAAAGTGTTGTCCGAGGTCAAAATTCCAATATTCGCAATAAGTCCTATAGGCTTAAACGAATTAAAGAGAAGACTATAGTCATCACCGTCAAGATAAAGCTTAGCTGCGAAGTTTGCCATTGTATCCAAATTTTCGCGGTCGGATAAAATCTGCAACGTGAGGTCGTCTTTTATTTGCTTTGTCTGGATATGGAGAGTTTCCATGGCGCTATTCTCAGTATCCTTATACAGGTAAGCTGAAAGGGCCATGAAAGGCACACTCAGCAAAATAAAAATCAGTATGGTATATATAACGGTTTTACCCTTTTTTCTGTTAACAATATTTCTTGACATATTCATACCTCCTATGTGATTGAAGATGCCTCGCACCGTTCGATTCATATACTTAATGTATATTTTATCACGTTTTGTAAGATTTTTCAATCTTTTTTGATAAATTTGTAAAAAATATTGATATCTATATGTTTTTTCGTAAATGTTCTTAAATTATACAAAAAAGGTCTTGAGCTTTTTGCTCAAAGACCTTTTTGGGGATTTATATTCCAAGCATTAAGGTTGCTATTGCGAAATAAATAAGAAGAGTAATCGCGTCGACGATGGTTGTGATAAAAGGACTTGCCATTACAGCAGGGTCAAAGCCGATTTTCTTTGCGATAATAGGGAGAATACCGCCCACGATTTTCGCAATAATTACAGTTGCCAAAAGTGTAAGGCTGATAACAAAAGCGGAAAGATAATCTACGTTATTTCCGAAAAGCAAATTATCCAAGAGAATTATTTTGATAAAATTGCCGATAGCAAGAGCAACACCGCACAGTGTGGCAACGCGCAGCTCCTTCCATATTACCTGGAGGATATCCCTTAGCTGAATTTCGTCAATAGCAAGACCGCGGACGATAGTGGCGGAGGCCTGGCCTCCCGAGTTACCGCCCGTACCCATAAGCATAGGTATAAATGCGATAAGAAGAGGGAAGGCACTGAGTGCTGATTCAAAGCCGGTGATTATCTGTCCCGTAAATGTAGAAGAAAACATCAAAATAAGAAGCCACGGAATTCTGTTTTTCCAGATTTCAAAAACACTTGTTTTCAGATAAGGCTTATCTGACGGCAAAATCGCCGCCATGATTTCGATATCTTCTGTGTTTTCTTCCTCAATTACCTCGATAGCATCGTCGAAGGTGACGATGCCGACAAGACGGTTTTCCATATCAACGACGGGCAGGGCAAGCAAGCCGTATTTTGAAATAAGCGCAACACCGTCTTCCTTGTCGTCGTGAGTTCTGATAGAGATACAGTCTCTATCCATAATATCGCCGATGATGTCCTCATCGTCCGAGAAGAGCAGGGTCTCAAGGTTTATAGTTCCGTGAAGAACTCTTCTCTTATCCGTAACGTATGCAATAAGAACGGTCTCTCTGTCATGTCCTTTTTTGCGGATGTGACGAAGAGCCTGCTCAACCGTCATATTCTCACGAAGGTCGATATATTCGGACGTCATAATATTTCCGACCGAATCCTCGGGATAGCTCAAAAACTTGTTGATGACAGCCCTTGTTTCTGGCTTTGCTATCTGAAGAATTCTGGCAACCATATTTGCAGGCAGCTCTTCAAGCATATCAACCGCATCGTCAACGAACAAATCCTCGATCACAGCTGATATTTCCTTGTCCGAGGCGGCTTTGATTATACGCTCCTGAATATCGGTATCAAGCTCGGCAAAAATGTCGGCAGCGACGTCTTTTTTTATCATTCTGAATACTGAAAGCTGCTTTTCATCGGGAAGAGAAGCCAAAAGATCCGCGATATCAACAGGATTTTGCTCGTCTATCTCCCGAATGAACGCCGAATAGTTCTTTGCCTCGATAAGTTCCAAAAGAAGCTCTTTATTAAATGCCATAGGCAATACCTCTTTTCAAAAAAATAGGGTTATCACAAGATAAAATCATATCTGCGATAACCCATAAGCCAAAAAAGTAAAAGATTAATTTTCAGCAAGCCATTTTTCGGCGTTTGCCTTTGACATTCTCTTTATATCCTCTTTTTTATATTTGGATTCCTCGCCGCCGTTTACATATAAGAAATATGCGCCGCTATCCGTTTGGTAAAGGGTTTCTTCATAGCCCAAAGGGTCGCCAAAAACACCGAAGGCTTTTCGTTTTATAAGAGTAGCTACATCAGAATCATAAGTTTTTCCACATATTATTTTTAACATAAATACCTCCTGTGCCCAAGGGGCCGATAAATTTTTGCAAAACAATTTGCTACACTTAATTTTAACACGGGGACGACTATATGTCAAGCGTTTTTTGTCGGTGAAAATGTAAACTTTCGGTAAAAATCAAAAAAAAATAAAAAATATCTGAAAAAGGTCTTGCATTTTGGGAAAAAGTGTGATATAATCAAGCGTATTGTGAATATCAGTAAAGCGAGGTGTTAAAAATGAAGGAAGGAATCCATCCTAATTACGAGGAAGTTGTAGTTAAGTGTGCTTGCGGCGAAACCGTAACAACTAAGTCTACAAAGGGCGGAGAAATGAAGGTTGAAATTTGCTCAAAGTCCCATCCCTTCTTTACCGGTAAGCAGAAATTTGTCGATGCCAGCGGTAAGGTTGATAAGTTTAAGAAGAGACTTCAGGCAAGCGCAAAATAATTCAATTTCGCAACAACGGGCAGGTGTGTAGTGGCTACATAACTGCCCTTATTGTTTTATATTCGAGGTTTATAAATCTCATAAACAAAAGCAATCTTCTTTGACACGGAGGTTTAATATGGCTAACATTCACGAAATAAAGCAGGATGAAAGGCTGACAAGAACAGTTCTTGTTGCATTTGAATATAAGGAAAGAGGCGAGAAGGAGACCGAGATGAGTCTCTCCGAGCTTGAGCGTCTTGTTGACACTGCCGGCGGCGAGGTTATTGCAAAGGTCGTTCAGGCGAAGGCGTCTCCCGACCCGAGAACGATGATAGGAAGCGGCAAGGTCGCCGAGATTGCCGAGCTTTGTAAGAATAACGATATTGAAATGGTCGTTTTTGACGGAGAGCTTGCCCCCTCTCAGATCAGAAATCTTGAGGACGGGATAGGCGACGTTCAGGTTATCGACAGAAGTATGCTGATACTCGATATTTTTGCACTTCACGCAGTAACCGGAGAGGGAAAGCTTCAGGTTGAGCTTGCGCAGCTGAAATATACAGCGCCAAGACTTGTGGGTAAAGGACTTCAGATGTCGCGTCTCGGAGGCGGTATCGGAACGAGAGGCCCGGGTGAAACCAAGCTTGAGGTGGACAGACGTCATATAAGACACAGGATAACGGCTCTTGAGAACGAGCTCGAGGTCTTGGATAAAAACAGAAGCACGATGAGAGCGTCAAGAGACAGAAGCGGACTGCCGAAAATTGCGATAGTAGGCTATACTAACGCAGGAAAGTCCACGCTGCTTAACTATTTGACCGATGCGGGTATTCTTGCTGAGGACAAGCTTTTTGCAACTCTTGACCCGACGACGAGAAAATTTTCGCTCCCCTGCGGAGATGACGTGCTGCTGACCGACACGGTAGGCTTTATCAGAAAGCTTCCTCATCACCTGATAAAGGCGTTCAAATCAACGCTTGACGAGGCAGTTTATGCGGACATACTGATGATACTTATCGACGCTTCGGACAGTGAATATTTTGAACAACTGAAGGTTACGAGAAATCTTTTGGCAGAGCTTGGTGCGGCAGAAAAGCCGACGGTTTACGTGTTTAACAAATGTGATAAGGCGGAGGGGGATCTTCCGACTGTATCTGATGCCGAGAGGGAAAACGTTTTCTATATTTCGGCAAGGACGGGAGAGGGAACAGACCTTCTTTTGTCGCGTATTGAGGAAATTGTACACGACGGCAAAAAGAAGCTTGTTTTCATTATTCCGAATAACGAGCAGGGGGCATTGAATACCCTCTATAAGAATGCAACGGTCGAGGACGTTGAATACGGCAACGAAGCTGTGAGAGTTACGGCTGTCGTTGACAGACGTGTTCAGGGAATGCTAGCAAGATTTCTTCCGGCAGAGGATAGGCTGCATAAGGAGACCGAGGACGATTGGATTTAATAATATGGCGGTGAAGTGTTATGGATGAAAAGAATACAGCCCCCGAATTTTATACGACTCTTGAGCGTTCGGCAAAGGATGAATTTGAGGAAAAAAGGTCGCTTTTTATAGGCTATGCTTCGCCGATAAAGACGGAGGATGAGGCACTTGCCTTTATAAAGAAGGTAAAGAATCATCATAAGGACGCGACGCACAACGTGTGGGCGTACGTTCTTGATGGCGGCTATACGCAGAGATATTCGGATGACGGAGAGCCGCAGGGAACGGCAGGTATGCCCGTGCTTGATACTATCAGAAAATCTGGCTGCTCTGACTGCGTCGTTGTCGTTACAAGATATTTCGGCGGCACGCTTCTTGGTGCGGGTGGACTTGTCCGTGCGTATTCACACGGCGCGAAAATAGCGCTAGATGCGGCTCACATCATAACCTACGAGAAATACGCCGTTCTCCGTCTCGTATGCTCATATTCGGATTATCAAAAATACAATTCCGAGATAATTAGGTCGGGCGCGATAATGGATGACACCGATTTTGCGGACAGCGTGACTCTGACCTTTGCTATGAAAAAGTCGAAATACCCCGATTTTGAAAAAAGGCTTGTTGAGATGAGCGCGGGAAAGGTTAACTGCGAGATTATCGGAGAAAGATTTGACTATAAGTAATCGTTTTTGAAGAAATACCAAATTTTTTTGCAAAAAAAGAAGAGAAATAAAAGTGTTTTTTGAAAAAACGGAGTATATTATATTTGATACTGTGTTTGAGGAGGTTTTTATGAACAATACTGCAATTCGAGATATATTTCTTGAAAGAGAAAAGCAAACCTTATCCAAATACGCTTTTTTGACGTCAAACACAAGGGGAAGAGACAATGCATATACTCCGTGCCCCGTAAGAACCGAGTTTCAGCGGGACAGAGATAAAATTCTGCATTCAAGCTCGTTCAGAAGGCTTATGCATAAAACGCAGGTTTTCTTGGCCCCCGTTGACGACCACTACAGAACGAGATTGACTCATACCCTTGAGGTGAGCCAAATTGCAAGAATTATCGCAAGAGCGCTTCGCTTAAACGAGGATTTGACCGAGGCTGTAGCACTTGGACACGACATCGGGCATACTCCCTTCGGACACGCGGGCGAGGACGCTATGCAAAGGTGCTATTCAAAGGATTTCACCCATTATAATCAAAGCCTCCGCGTTGTTGAAAAGCTTGAAAACAACGGAAACGGACTTAATCTTACGTGGGAGGTTCGCGACGGAATAGTAAACCACACGGGTAAGAATATGGCGTCCACTCTTGAGGGAGTTATCGTTAAATTTGCAGACAGAATTGCTTATATCAACCACGATATTGACGATGCAAGAAGGGCAGGTATTCTTTCGGTTGAGGATATTCCGAAGGATATTATCGACGTTCTCGGGGTTGAGCACAGCGAAAGAATAAACAATATGGTTTTATCGGTGATACAGGCAAGCACGGATAGGGATAAAATCGCTATGACGGATGAGGTCCAGCAAGCGACCGATGAGCTTAGAAGCTTCTTGTTTTCAAACGTTTATACCAATTCTGTGGCGAAGCAAGAGGACGAGAAGTCAAAGGCTATGCTTGTCAGTATGTTTGAATACTTTTCCGAGCGTCCCGAGCTTATGCCGGAGGTTTATTTCCGCAACGTAGACGAAGAGGGTGTTCCCAGATGCGTTTGCGATTATATTTCAAGTATGACCGACAGATTTGCGATCGATACGTACAGACGTCTGTTCGTCCCACGGGTTTGGGGAGGATGACGGAATGATACCAAGAGAAGTTATTGACGAGATTACGTACAGATGTAATATTGAAGACGTAATAAGCTCGTACGTTACGCTCAAGCGCGCAGGCTCGAATTTTAACGGGGTTTGCCCCTTTCACAGCGAGAAAACGCCGTCCTTTACCGTGTTCCCGACAACGAAAAGCTTTTATTGCTTTGGCTGCGGAGCAGGAGGCGACGTGATTTCCTTCGTGATGCGTGCGGAAAATGTCGATTATCCGTCGGCAATAGAGCTTCTTGCCGCAAAGGTTGGCATTACAATCCCTCAAAACACCGAGATAAAGCCAAACGACGTGATGAGCCGAAAACGAACCTATGAGATGAATCTTGAGGCGGCTAAATTTTTCAGAAGCTGTCTTTACGATGAAAAATTGGGTGTTCGCGGCAGGGAATATTTTGCAAGCCGACGACTCTCCGGCGCTACAGTTAAGCATTTCGGACTCGGATATGCGCCTGAGGGCTTTGGAATGCTTACCGACCATATGCATAAAAAGGGCTTTTCGGATGAGGAACTTATTGCAGGCTTCCTTTGCGGAAAAAGTCAGAAGACGGGAAGAGCTTACGATTATTTCAGAAATCGTGTGATGTTTCCGATAATTGATACTCAAGGCAATATTATTGCCTTTGGAGGCAGAGTTCTTGACGACTCAAAGCCTAAATATCTTAACTCCTCGGATACCCCCGGATTTAAGAAGAGCCGAAATCTGTTTGCTCTCAATTATGCAAAGGACGCGTGTTCTGAGCAGATGATTTTGTGCGAGGGCTATATGGACGTAATCGCGCTTCACCAGGCAGGCTTTACCAATGCCGTTGCAACGCTTGGAACTGCAATCACAAGCGAGCAGGCGAGAATTATGTCGAAATATACCAAAAAGGTTATTATTTCCTATGACAGCGATGAGGCAGGGCAGCGAGCGGCAAACAAGGCGATGTCGATGCTCGGAGCCGTTGGAGTTGAGGTTCGAGTCTTGAAAATGGACGGAGCAAAGGACCCCGATGAATATATTAAAAAATTTGGTCCTGACAGATTCCGTATGGTTTTGGGGAACAGCAGGACAAGCTTTGACTATAAATCCGAGGCGGTCTACGCAAAATACGACGTAGGCTCGCCGGGCGGTAAGATCAAAGCGTCGGAGGAGCTTTGCGAGATTGTTTCATCATACGAATCGGGAGTGGAGAGGGAGGTTTATATCTCACAAATCTCCGAGAGGCTTGGTCTTCCGAGTGAAGCAATTAAAAACGACGTTGAGCGACTTCGCAGAAAAATGCTTCGTGAAATCAAAAAGCAGGAGAGTCGCGAGGCATACAATCAGGTTAAAAATTACGGAGACAGAACAAATCCCGATGCGGCAAAGAACGTACGTGCCAATGCCGCTGAGGAAACTATTATAGGGCTTCTTCTTGATCACCCCGAGCATCGTTCCGCCATATTAACGGGAAAAGTCGATTTATCGGTCGATTATTTTTATACGGCGCTTGGAAAAAGAGTGTTCGGAAAGATTATTGAGCTTGAAGCGACAGACGAAGGCTTTTCTTATTCTGTGTTGATATCAGAATTCAACGAGGACGAGAAGGGCAGAATAGAAAGATGTCGTCAGAAGAGGAGAGAGCTAACAGAAAACGGCACAGACGTACTAAAGGAATCCGCAGCCACACTGAAGCGTGAGAAAATGCACAAAGACGAAACTGAAAGCGGTGACAAATTTGCGTCGCTTAACCGCAAAAAGAAGGACTTGGCAGATAAAAAACAGCATAGCTGATAAAACACGAGGTGAAATGTGAACAACGGACAAAACAAAGATTACAAAGATTTTATAACCGATGACGTAAGCGAAGAAATGAGCATACGTGACAGTATTGACGACACCTACGAGAGACTTTACGAGGATCTCAAGAGCGAGGGAATATCAATATCAAAGGAGCATATTTTACGCTCCGAGCATAGCGATCTTGAGCAGGAAATCGAAAAATACGAAAACTCGGATAAAATGGAGCATATGCTTGAGGCAGACGGTCTTTTGATCGACGACCCTGTCAGAATGTATCTCCGTGAAATAGGAAGAGTTCCGCTGCTGAAGCACGAGGACGAGATAAAGCTCGCAGAGCTTATTGAGGAGGGCGACGAGGACGCAAAGACGACCTTTATCAACGCCAATTTGCGTCTTGTTGTAAGTATCGCAAAGAAATACGTAGGACGCGGCATGCCTTTTCTTGATCTTATTCAGGAGGGAACTATCGGTCTTATGAAGGCGGTCGATAAGTACGACTACAGAAAGGGCTACAAGTTTTCTACATACGCAACCTGGTGGATAAGACAGGCGATCTCTCGTTTTTTGGCAGAGCAGGAAATCATTCCCGTTCACATGGTTGAAACGGTGCATAGAATTTCAAAATGTCAGCGTCAGATGCTTCAGGAGCTTGGCAGGGAAGCGACGACGGAGGAAATTGCTGAAAAAATGGGAATGTCAATAGAAAAGATAAGGGACATTATGCGATATTCTCAAGAGCCTATCTCGCTTGATACCCCTATCGGCGAGGAGGAAGATAGCCGTCTTGGGGATTTTATTCCGGACGACGACACTCCCTCTCCTGCACAGGCAACCTCTGCCGTAATGATGAGAGAGGCTATCGAGAGAGAGCTTCATACCTTGTCTCCTCGCGAGGAGCAGGTTATAAAACTGCGTTACGGCTTGACAGACGGACGGCCGAGAACTCTTGAGGAGGTCGGGCTTGAATTTGACATTACCCGCGAAAGAATCCGTCAAATTGAGGCAAAGGCACTCAGAAAATTAAGAAATAACAGTCACGCAAAAAATCTGAGAGGGTTTATAGATTAAAATTTGCACTCTTGGATAAGATATAAGTAGTACATACGGCTATGTAAAATGGAGTTTACAATGAAAGAGAAAGAAACAAAAGAGTTAAGCACGAAAAAAGATATTGACATAAATGATATTATCGAAAAGGGAAAGAAAAACAAGCTTTCGGATAGCGACATTGAAGAGATAATGGAAGCTATGAATTACGATATGGATAAGCTTGACCAGCTTTATGAGGACCTTGAGGAAAACGGGATCGACGTTACGGCTGACGAAATAAGCGATGAGTTCAGTGATATCGAGACCGAGATAGAGCAATATGACCAACCCGAGAAAATGGAAAAAATGCTCGAATCCGAGGGGCTTTTGATAGATGATCCGGTTAGAATGTACCTGAAGGAAATCGGTAAAATTCCGCTTTTGAGTATTGAGGAGGAGCAGCAGCTTGCCGAAAAAATGGCCTCGGGCGACGAGGAGGCGAAAAACAGACTTGTTGAGGCAAATCTCCGTCTTGTCGTAAGTATTGCGAAAAGATACGTTGGTAAGGGAATGTTTTTCCTTGACCTGATTCAAGAGGGAAATCTCGGTCTTATGAAGGCGGTTGATAAATTCGATTATACAAAGGGGTATAAATTTTCGACCTACGCAACATGGTGGATTCGTCAGGCGATTACAAGAGCGATTGCCGATCAGGCACGTACTATTCGTATTCCCGTTCACATGGTTGAGACGATACACAAGGTTTCAAGATATTCAAGACAGATGATGCAGGAGCTCGGAAGAGAAGCAACTGCTGATGAGATCGGTGAAAAGATGGGAATGTCGCCCGAAAAGGTGAGGGAAATAATGAAATTCTCTCAAGACCCGATGTCGCTTGAAACACCTATCGGTGAGGAGGAAGACAGTCATTTGGGTGACTTTATTCCCGATGACGATACTCCTGCCCCTGCAGAGGCGGCGTCTGCTGCAATTTTGCGCGAGGTTATAGAGAGAGAGCTTAACACACTTACGCCGAGAGAGGCTCACGTTATCCGACTTCGCTTCGGTCTTTATGACGGACGTGCAAGAACTCTTGAAGAGGTTGGTAAGGAATTTGATATAACCCGAGAGAGAATTCGCCAGATTGAAGCCAAAGCGCTCAGAAAACTGCGCCATCCAAGCCGCGCAAGACACATGAAGGGCTTTCTTGACTGATTAAGGTAAGAAACTTATTAAAATAAACTTGACATATTTGCCATTTTGTAGTAAAATATTGTGGTAAATAGTTTTCTACAAATCACACGGAGGATTATTATGAAAAAGAAATTATTGTGTTTGGTGCTTTGCTTGGTTCTTGTTTTGCCCATGCTTGCATCCTGCAGCTCTGACGATAAAGAGCTTGATGAAAACGTACAAAGCACGGTTCGTCCGGCAAAGACGATAAGCTTATATCTTATTACGTCCGAGGAAACGACAGACGAGGCAAAGGACCTTGTTGAAGAGGAATTGAACAAGCTCACAAAGGCTCAATATACAACAGCGGTTGAGTTGGTTTTCTTGACAGAGGACGAATATTATAAGGCTCTTGAAAAGAGCTTCGTAGAAATGGCTGAGGATAAAGAGGCAGCTGACGAGGCTAAAAAGGAGCAGGAAGAAAAGAATAATGGAGAAACAGGCGAAGAGTCTGCAACGACAATAATTGAGGAAACTATCGTTGATGAAGACGGTGTTCAGCTTATAAAGTATCCCGCTCTTGCGTCAAAGGATCATATCGACGTATTTATGATTACAGATATGGATAAATACGAGGAATATGCGGCAGACGGAAGGCTGGCCTCTCTTAACAAGTCTCTTGACGATACCTTCAAGAAGATTCGTGACTACATATATCCGACATTCTTTAATGACGTTACAATCAACGGCAATATTTATGCGGTTCCGAACAACACAGTTATCGGCGAATGCGGATATGCTCTGGTTGACCGCGCTCTTGCAGAGGAAGCAGGCTTTGATGCAAAGGATGCAGACAGCATCGACGACCTTATTCCGTTTATTGATTGGGTAAAGGCTAACAAGCCCGACGTGAACGCTGTTGCATATAAGCCGGTCGTTAATAACACACAGTATATGCTTCCCGACCTTGATTCCGATTCATACGTTAACGAGTTTTCTCTCGTTGGTGCATACGGAAAGGGAAGTGAGCCCGAGAATTTGTTTGCAAATGAAGCGTACGTACAGGAGCTTCTCGCTGTTGCAAGCATTAACTATAACAATAATCTTAAGTCAAATGAAAATAGCGCTGTAACCTTTGCTTATGGTGACGTTCGTGATGTTCTGGCAGAAAACGAACGCTATGAGGTAGTGGTTGTTGGCGGCGGCGAACCTGTAGCTAAGGCTACAAAGGCTATGTTTGCAGTTTCCGCATACACAAGCGACCTTAATCGTTCTATGGAGATTATCACATTCATCAACACTAACGAGGAGGTTCGCAACCTTCTTCAGTACGGTATTGAGGGCAAGCACTACGAGAGAGACGCAGATACCGATACACTCACTCGCCTCAATAACGATTACGTTATGAACGTAGATTACACTGGGAACCTCTATATGACTTATCCCTTTGACGTTCCGGGTGCTACCGATAAGGACATCTGGCACGGAGCAAAGATGCAGAATTTGAAGTCGAAAACTGCTTGTGCTTTCTATGACGAGGTTATTTCCGAAACCTGCACAAGAGAGGTTGCTAAAGATCTTATTGATGCATCGCAAAAGGTGAAAGCAGCTCTTGCTGCAGCTCCTACGTACGAGGCGTATGAGGCTATCGTTAACGGCGTTGCCGAAAAATATGCGTCGATTATCGATGCGTTCTTAACAAGAGAAGCACCTGCTCCCGTCGAGGCTGAATAATTCAGATATATCAAAATAAAACCTAATGGGATGCCGCAAGTATAAAGCTTACACTTGCGGCATTTCTTTTTAACAGATTTGGAGTAAAGATGAAATATACACATATCCTTTGGGATTTTAACGGAACGATTCTTGATGACGTTGACGCGGGAATTGTGAGCGTCAATACGTTATTGGCTGACAGAGGGCTGAAAACTATATCGGGAAAGGAAGAATACCGAGAGGTGTTCGGATTTCCTATTATCGACTATTACAGAAGAATAGGCTTTGACCTTGAGGCAGAGCCCTTTCATATAATTGCACCTATCTGGGTTGAGCAGTATATGAAAAACGTAAAAAATGCGACGGTGTACGATGATTTTTTGGAAACTGCCGAGCGTTTTCGTAAGGCGGGACTCAAGCAGGTAATAATATCTGCAACTGAGATCAATATGCTTAAAGGACAGCTATCAGACCTTTCTGTTATCGACTATTTTGACGATATCTGCGGACTTGACAATATACACGCCGAGAGTAAGGCAGATATAGCTATCGAATGGAGAAAGAAAAACGAAAAAGCAGTTCTGCTTATGATAGGAGACACGCTTCACGATGCAGAGGTTGCCGAGAAAATCGGAGCAGACTGTATTCTCGTGGCAAGAGGGCATCAGCCGAAGAGCGTGCTTGTCAAGAGCGGTGCGACGGTTGTCGATCGCTTGAAGGATATTATCCTATAATGAGCCTCATTTGATTTTGGAATAGTTAAGACAAAACTATAAATAAAAATTTATTAACTCAACATAAATCAAAGTTTTTGTTGTTCACTTCTTCCTTTTTGAGCGGTAAAATATTACTGTAAAAAACAAAAAGGAGGTTCTTTATATGAACACAGACAAAATTATTGCAGAATCTATTGCAAAGGATTATGCACCAAAGGAAAGCTCCAAACTTGTTGCCCTTAAAAAGCTGGACAACAAAGCAAAGCTCCCGGCAACCATTTTCACCTATTCTTTGGGTATCGTATCTGCCCTTGTTTTTGGTACAGGAATGTGCCTTGCAATGAAGGTTATCGGTAGCAGTATGCTTCTTGGTATCATTATTGGCGTTATCGGTATGCTGGGATGCGCCGTAAATTATCCGATTTACAAGAGAATGCTGGGAAAAGGCAAAGCGAAGTATGCCTATGAGATAGTACAGCTTGCCCGTGAAATTGCTAACGAGTAAATCAATATAAAAAGGGGTGGCGGTATGAACAAATCAGAAAGTAAATATTTTAATACTGCCGTTAAGATGGACTTGGCATTGATTTGTTTGCTGAAAAAGAAACCGTTTGACTATATTACTGTAAGTGAGATTTGTGAAAAAGCAGGAGTAAATCGCTCAACATTTTATCTGCATTATGAAAATGTTGGCGATTTGCTTTCGGAAACAACGCGATACTTGATTGACGATTTTCTGTCATATTTTTCGGTTGATACAAAATCTATTGCTTTCAATCTTTTGGATTGCAAGTTGGGTGAATTGACTTTTATATGTGATAAGTATTTAACCCCGTATTTGTCCTATATCAAAGATCACAAGGAAGTATTTAGCACGGTATTATTGCATAACCAGACACTTGGATTTGAAGATGTGTATAAGCGAATGTTTGAAAACATATTCAACCCGATTTTAGATCGGTTTTGCTACCCGGCAAACAGCAGGCAGTATGTAATGATATACTACTTGAACGGCATCAATGCTATTGTTTTGGAATGGTTAAGAAACGGTTGTGACAAGCCTATTCAAGAAATATCTCAAATCATTTCAATTTGTATTTATGGAAAAGACAACATTGAGAGATGTGGTGTATCATGAATAGGCGATAACGTCTCAAAAAATTTTGCTATTCAAATTCTTATTTATTGAAAAGAACAAAACGCCCCGACAGACTGTTAAAATCTGTCGGGGCTTCATCATCTTATGAGAAACGGCCTTTATCGCACCGCTTTTGCCTATATTTTATTGAATATCAAAATAAGTTTCAACGACCTTTGCGGCGGAGGCGGGAGAATATCTCCAATAATCAATATGGCTAACTTTATCCGTGTCGATAAAGGTTTTAGTGTTCTTTTTTGGACTTTCTTCGCTTGATACGTCGATTAGAACCAGCTTTACCTTCATTCGCTCGGGGACGATGCTCTTTATGTAAACTGCACAGGTTTGCCCAACCTCGCAATAGTCTGTCGGACTTCCGTCCTTCAGCTCGGCAAGTCCTGCAAGATTTGGAGCAAGCTCAATGAAAACGCCGTAGGATTCAATACTCCTTACAATTCCCGCAACGGTTTGCCCAACCTCAAACATAGCAACGTTTTCCTCCCAGGTTCCGAGCAGCTCGCGCCTTGAAACGAAGATACGCTTGTTTTCTCTGTCTATGGTCTTCACGATAACGTCGATGGTCATTCCGGGGGACAATCTGTCCCTTGGATGCGAAATTCTTGAGACCGAGAGGCAGTCAACAGACAAAAGAGAAGATATACCGCATCCGATGTCAACGAAAGCACCGAAATTTTCAAGGTGAGTAACCTTTGCCTTTATGATGTCTCCGCAGATAAGCCCGGAAAAATAGTTGTTGGCGCACTCTGACTGTGCCTCCCTCCTTGATAAACGTACAACCGCAGGACTTTTTGATTTGTCTATATCCAAAACCTTGAAGCATACCGCCTTGCCGACACGGGTAATTATTGCGATGTCCTTGATGCTCTCGTTTTCGCTGCAGAGCACCGCTTCCTTTTTTTCAATAACTCCGTCAAGCCCGAATAGGTCAACGTGAAGATTAAGGTCGCTGTCGCAAACAAGCACGGTTGCCTCAAGGATTTTTCCTTGCTGCATCGCCCTCTCAAGTCCTTGTATTGACGAAATGTACTCTCTGTTCTCGGCAGTCCCGATTCTCGTTCCTTCAGGCATATAATCGTTAATCATCATTTTCTGCTCCCTCCGATTTTGCAGTGTGTCGTGTCGGCACAATTTTTATTTTTAGGGCTTTTTTGATTTTCTGTAAACGTAAGCCGCTATTTGTTTGATTATATGCGGCGTCAATATCGCATATTACAAAAATATTTTTGAAGTTAAAAGCGAGAAAACGAGAGCAAATGATATGAAAAACGAAGAAAACGAGAGGTATGTTATTTCTAAATCAAAATAATCAAAAAAGTTTTCAAAAAGGTATTGACAAGAAAGAAAAGTCGTGGTATAATAAGCAGGTCAAAATTACGAAACAAAATTACGGAGGTTTTTTATTATGTCAACATTTATGGCAAAAAAAGAAACCGTAGAACGCAAGTGGTATGTAATTGACGCTGCAAACAAGCCTCTCGGTAAGACAGCAGTTGCTGCTGCAAACATTCTCAGAGGTAAGCACCGTCCTGAATTTACACCTCATGTAGACTGCGGTGAGTTCGTTATCATCATCAACGCATCAAAGGCTGTTCTTACAGGTAAGAAGCTTGACCAGAAGTTCTACCGTCACCATTCCGGTTATATCGGCGGTCTTAAGGAAGTTAACTACAAGACTCTTATGGCAACAAAGCCTGAGTTTGCAATGCAGCTTGCTGTTAAGGGAATGCTTCCTCATAACACAATCGGCCGCAATTCCTTCACAAGACTTAAGGTATTCGCAGGTGCAGAACACAACCATCAGGCACAGAAGCCTGAGGCTGTAGAAATTTAATGGAAGGACGGTAAAAATTAATGTATACAAGTGCTAAGCCTTATTTCTACGGAACAGGTAGAAGAAAGAAATCAGTAGCTCGTGTCCGTCTCGTTCCGGGTACAGGCGTTATTACAATCAACAAGCGTGACGTTGACGATTACTTTGGACTTGAAACACTCAAGCTCATCGTAAATCAGCCCTTCGGTGTAACAGGCACAGAAGGTAAGTTTGATATTATCGCAAACGTTGTTGGCGGCGGTATCTCCGGCCAGGCAGGTGCTATCCGTCATGGAGTAGCTCGCGCACTCCTTCAGGCTGACGAAACATACAGACCCGCACTCAAGAAGGCAGGACTTCTCACTCGTGACCCTCGTATGAAGGAAAGAAAGAAGTACGGACTCAAGGGCGCTCGTCGTGCTCCTCAGTTCTCCAAGAGATAATTATCATTTCGAACTTATCGAAATGCAAAGAACCTCTGCTATGCAGGGGTTCTTTTTTTAGAAAAAATATTGAAATTTTTATTTTATTGTGGTATAATCAATCCAGTAAATATACTAATTACGAAAAGAGGAACGATCAATGTCAAACATCTGGCACGATATATCACCTAAACGCATAGCACCGGACGATTTTATTTGTGTGGTTGAAATCTCAAAGGGCAGTAAGAAAAAATACGAGCTTGACAAGGAAACAGGTCTTATTATCCTTGACAGAATACTCTATACGTCAACTCACTATCCGGCAAACTACGGCTTTATTCCGAGAACGTACGGAGATGATAATGACCCGCTCGACGTACTTCTTTTATGCTCCGAGAGCCTTGAGCCGATGTCTCTTGTTCGTGCATACCCGATTGGCGTAATTTCGATGATTGACAATGGCAGAAACGATGAAAAGATTATTGCAATTCCGTTCAACGACCCTACGTATAACCAATATAGCAATATAGACCAGCTTCCTGCACACGTTTTTGAAGAAATGCGTCACTTTTTCTCGGTTTACAAAAGCCTTGAGAACAAGGAAACTGCAGTAAACGAGGTTCGTCCCCGTGAAGATGCAATTAAGATTATCGAGGAGGCTTTGGTAAACTATCTGAATAATTTCTGCAGATAATTTAACTTATAGCCTAATAAAAATACCCCCCTTACACAAGGAATCGAGCTATCTCGACTGCCAACCGTAAGGGGGATATATTTTTTTGAGATTAAGCCTTTAAGTTCTCAACGTAGTTAACGATGTCGCCAACAGTTACAAGGCCGTGAATATCGTCATCAGGGAACTGAATGTCGAATTCCTCCTCGCAACGCATAGCAAGGTCCATAAGCTCAACAGAGTTGATGCCAAGGTCCTGTGAAAGGTCGCTCTCGAGCTTAATATCGGACTCGTTAATATCAAATTCCTCAATAAGCATGGCTTTAATCTTATCAAACATAATAATCCTCCGTTGCCGTTTAGGCTAAAACTATATATATTATTTTATTTTGAAACGCTGAATCTTTTTGGACGTGGTACGCTCGAATTTCTCGTTGCGTATCTCAATCTGCTGAATTTGCTTGAATGAGGGAAGCTTTTTGTTGACCTCGGCTATCGAAGCCTTGATAAGGTCGTAAATTTCATCCTCATTTTTGCCCTGAAGGAGCTCCATATTGGGAACGACGATCGCCGTTATAGCAAGCTCGCCTTGCGTGTTTTTACGAGCCATAACAACTACTTCCTCTATATACTCGATAGGAACGAGATATTCCTCAATTTCCTCGGGAAATACGTTTTTGCCGTTTGAGAGAATAATAACGTTTTTCTTTCTTCCTGTAATATAGATGTAATTGTCCTTGTCCATATAACCGATGTCGCCCGTTCTGAACCAGCCGTCATCAGTGAAGGCTTCCTTCGTAGCCTCGGGGTCCTTATAGTAACCCATCATTACGTTGTCGCCCTTAACTAAGATTTCTCCGGTGCCGTCCTCGTTTGTCACGTCTATCTTAACTGTGCAACCCTTAACGGGCTGACCTACTGAATGGAAACGAACCTTGCCGGGAGTGTTTACCGCAACCAAGGGAGCACATTCCGTAATTCCGTATCCCTCAAGAACTGTGATACCGAAGGAATAGAAGTCCTTAATAAGCTCGGGGCTGAGCGGAGCACCGCCGCAAACGATACTCTTAAGATTGCCGCCAAAGGAATCTGTAATTTCCTTAAACAGCTTCTTGCGAACGTCAACGCCGACATTGAGGAGAGTGTTATTAAAGCCTATTGCAAACTTAAGCTTGCCTGCAATCTGCTTTCTTTTAGCCTCTGCCCAAACCTTTTTGTGCATGGTTTCAACAAGAAGCGGAACAACCATCATAGCGTTCGGTTTATATTCCTTGAAATTCTTGACGATGTGCTTTAGCGAATCGTTAATATAGGTCTGAGCACCGATATTCATAAGCGCCAGATGGCCGCAGGTGATTTCATACGTGTGGTGAGGCGGCAGGCAGGAAATAAAGGTGTTTCTGTCATCATACGACATTGAAAGGCAGGAAGCATTTGTAGCAGCCGTCAAATTCTTAATTGAGAGCATAACGCCCTTTGCCGTGCCCGTTGAGCCTGACGTGAAAATGATTGCGGCGAGCTTTTCCATCTCCATCTTGTAAGACGTATATTTATCGTTGCCGTTCTCATATTCGGCTTTTCCGAGAGAGATCAACGACTTCATCGTCATATTATGCTCGTCCTCAACAAAATCATTCGTCGGGTGAATAGCAACGAACAGCTTTACGTTCGGAAGCATTTCCTTGATTTCACAGATTTTATCATTCATTCGCTCTGTGTAAACAATAGCTTCAACCTCTGCGTGATTCATAAAATAAGCGGTCTGCTCGTTCGAGAGCTCGGGGTCGATAGGAACGATATAACCGCCGCCGTTAACGGTTGCGAGATAGGTTGCTATATAGTGGGGGTGAGTGTTTCCGATAACGGTAACGCCCTTGCCCATAAGACCGAGAGACTCAAGTGCTGTGCCGATATAAACTGTTTCATCGTAAAGACGGTTGAAGGAGTAACCAACGTACTCACTGCCGTCCTTATAAAGATACAAGTCCTTATCTCCGAAATGCTCGGCGCCGGTTTTAACAAGGTCGCGTAGGTCTTTGATTACCTTAGGCGGCTTCGCCCCCTTAAGGTTATTGATCATTCTCATACCAGATACCTCAGTTTAATAAAACGTTATTTTTATACTTATAGGAATTATTAGGACTGATATATTATACCACAAAGTGCCCTTTATGTCAATAGATAATTTGTTAAAACAGCAAAAAGCGCAATACGAGCTATATAAATAACTTTGAAGATTTCTGAAGAAGAGAGGTATTAAAAGTGAGCTCTTGCGGCAAATACGCTTGTGCAATTATAACAAAAACAAGAAAGTACTTTTGTGCTTTGTTACAAAAAACTCTTTGGGTGTAAAAAAAAGGTTATTTCTCTTGACATTTTTTTTGACCTATGATATAATTAAGGCACAAATAATTAAAAAGGCGGTTCTTAAAAATGAGAAAAATAGGTTTGCTTTTTTTGGCATTAGTGATGATAATTGCAGCTTGTCAGATTACTGCTTTTGCAGCTGTTAATTACGGCGACATTTACGTTGACGACGAGATAGGTACAAAGGATAGCGTTCTTCTTGCACAGAAGCTTGCAAAGTGGAACCTCGGTGATAAATGGGGAGCTGAGCAGGAAGCAAATGCCGACGTTTTCAAAGACGGTGTTGTTGACACAAGAGATGCTGTATTGCTTGCGCAGTACCTTGCAAAGTGGAGTGTAGTGCTTGGTGACGGCGACGGTGACGGTGTTCCGGATTATGATAACGGCGGAACAGGCGATATCGAGATCGATTTTGGTGAAGTAAAGGGCTAATCTTTCATACTGAATTTTAATAATTAAAGAAAAAATCTGTCGCACAAGCGACAGATTTTTTCTTTGTAAAATTGTTTTTCAAAATCAGGAAAGCATTGCTTTTTTATGAGCCTTATAAAGAAGACTGACAAGGGCAAGAGAAATAATATAATGAATTGTACCTTTTGCGATATCAAGGAAATAATATAAAACCATCCACATAGCATCGGCAAAATCTGTGGGAAGTCCATAGTCTATATCATAAATTACTCGGCTGACTATTAAAACGAGAGAGTAGAACAAGGAACAGAAGAAAATCGCTCTTTGAACATTATTATCGAGCGAGAAGATTTTTTTGAATGGAAGAGGCTTGAATTTTTCTGCTTTGTCTATATCACAGTCACTCAAGCTCGTTGCGGCTTTTAGTGCGATTTTATATTTTTGAAGTCCGCTTTTTGCAAGCCTGTAGCAGATAATGGCGATTATTATAAATCTTACGTTATCCAAGACAATATAAAGCGTTGCATCAAAAAAGGTTTGTCTAAGGTCTGCGTTTGACGGTCGGCCGTCGTAAATCCAAGCTGCAAGAATGCTGACGATATATTGGAGAATATCAATAATTGGGAAGGCAAAGAAAATGAATTTTCCGTGGTTTACGTCGCTCTCATAAAATCGTATTAAAAGAAACGCAGCAAGGGTGCTCCAGATTGAAATTTCAAAAAAAGGTCTTAAAATTTCATCGATAAGTAAATTAAGTGCCTCTGGAACAAGAATGTCGTTTGCAAATCGCGTTGAAATATTTGCAAGCAGAACAGAGTAAATAAGAAACAGTAGGGGGATTATAATTGAGAAGGCAATATTTTGCTTCAAAAAATATTTTTTCATTAAAAACTCCCAAAAAGTAATATTTTTATTTTTCGGTCATATAATCGGTATAAGAGTTATGATAAGCTCCACTAAATACCGAAGGGAAGCCGAGTGTAATATGACAAGCAAAAAAAGCAACGTAAGCAAATCAATTTTGAACTACACACAGCCGATTACATACGACCTAATGAACGAATACCTTAACGAATTTATGCAGAGGTATGAATTTTTCCATATAACAAAGCTCGGACGGAGCATTATGGGAAGAAATATACCCATAATATCGCTTGGAAAGGGAAGGAAATCTGTGATGTACATAGGCGCACATCACGGAATGGAGTGGATAACCACAGCCGTTTTGCTCAGATTCATAAACGATTATTGCGACCTGCTCTGTGGGAACGGAAAAATCGGAAACACCTCTGTCAGCTATCTTAATTCAACGAGGACTATCTATATTGTTCCGATGTTGAATCCCGACGGAGTCGAATATGCAATAAACGGGGTGTCGGATGACAATCCGCTTTATGACAGAGTTGTTACAATGAATAAGGGGTGCGATTTTAGCACCTGGCAAGCAAACGCGCGAGGCGTTGACCTTAACCATAACTATGATGCGGGATTTTTTGAATATTATGCGCTTAACGAAACAAAGGAATATGTAGGCGGTGCACCAACGAAATGGTGCGGCGAGGAGCCTTGCTCAGAGCCGGAAACATCAGCACTCGTAAATTACGTAAGAGCATCGGTTAATACAGAGCTTTTCCTTTCTCTTCATAGTCAAGGTGAGGAAATATACTACGGAGATAAATACAATTCGTCGGCAAGAAACAGAAATATAGGAAACATTCTGTCACACCTATCCGGATATAAGCTTATTAAAACCTCAGGCAGTGCCTCATACGGAGGCTTCACCGATTGGGAGGTCAGCGAAATAGGAAAGCCCGCATATACGATAGAATGCGGAAAAGGGAAGAATCCCCTGCCTATCTCAAGTCTTTTTGACATATATTATAAGCTTAGAAGACTTCTTTTTGAAGCTCCTATGATAATATAAGTAGGGTTAAATTACGTTCAAGAAAAATCTTGTAAAAATGTAGTAAAGAGCTATCATGTGAACGGGATAGAAGAGATAGAAGGCATATTGAACTGCCTTTTTTGCAAATTTATTTTTTGGTGAATAGCCTTTTTTTCCGTTGTAAAGAAAAATCGGAATCAAGCTAAGCGAAGAAAATACTTGAGTAACAGCCCAGTCGGATACATGAGCGCTTGTAATAGCATCTCTTATGGCAAATCTCAAGCCGAAGAGCAAAAGAATAGGAACAAGAGTCAGCTTTGATTTCAAGCCTTTTGTGGGGACAAAATAGAAGGCGAAAATCAAGAGGACTCCGTAATATGAATAGTCGGTCCCCGATTTATATGAAAGATAGCAGGACACAACGATCGGAACCAGTGCAAGGATACGCAATTCCTTTCTCTTTGCGTGGATTGCCATATCGACAAAGCAGAGTGCGATAAGAGCAAAAGAAAAGGTGAAAAGCACGTTCGTATGATTATAGAAGGATACTGACTTGCCAAAGCAAAGGTCAAACGGAATTTCCGTCAGGAATGCCATAATCAGCATTCTTAATATGTAAAGCACCGCATTATGCGTTCTTCTGTATCCTTCGGCAATAAAAAAAGCAAAGAGAGGGAAGGCAAGTCGTCCGATGATTCTTAATATTTCGGCACTGCCGAAGTCACCGACACGGTAATACTGCATACACCAACCGATATGATCACACAGCATGCATAGGCATGCTGTGATTTTTATTGCAAAGCTACTCATAATTATTCATCTTTCAACAAATTTTATTTCGCCGTTGTCCTTTATATCGACGATGGCAAGAGAATGAAGCTCGACACCCTTTGAGAGAATTTTCTCTCCGCCGGGCTGGAAATATTTTTCAATACATATACCAACACCCTCGACCGCAGCACCAGCTTCATCAATAAGGCGCATAAGTCCCAAAACGGCCTTACCGTTTGCCAAAAAGTCATCAATAATGAGAATTCTGTCGTCGGGATTTATGTATTTTTTTGCAACTCTTACGGTGTAGTCCTTGCCCTTTGTATAGGAATGAACCGTAGTGCTGTAAACGTCGTTATCGAGATTTTTTGAGTCGGCCTTTTTTGCAAAAACGACCGGAGCATTGTTGAAATATTGAGCCGTAACGCAGGCAATTCCGATGCCCGAAGATTCAATGGTCAGAATCTTGTTGATTTTTTTTCCGCAAAAGAGTCTTGCAAATTCCTTGCCGATTTCATTGTATAGACCGATATCTATCTGATGATTCAAAAAGCTGTCCACCTTTAAGATTCCGCCCTCGCGCATCTCACCATGCTCGATAATCATTTTTTCCAAAAGCTTCATAAAAACACCTCAAAAGTAATGATATTTTATATATTTTACCACAAAAAATCAAAATCGTAAAGAGAAATATCAAAAAATAATTGATTATCTCGAAAAAATGTGGTATTATTATATCAGTATACTAAAAAAACATAAAATGCGGAGGCTTTATGGATAACAAAAACGTTATATTCAGAAGTGCTATCGGTGGTTACAACAAAAGCGACGTAAACGATTACTTATTCAGGATCAATAATGAATTTACGCAAAAGCAGGACGAGCTGAATGCTAAAATTAAAAAGCTTGCGGGGGACGTTGACTCTGCCAAAGAGAAGGCAGAGGAGCTTTCTGCCGAGATCGAAAAGCTTCGCGGTGAGCTTTCGGAAAAAAGCAAGCTTCTGGAAGAGGCTGAGGGCGCAAAACCAGATGCCACAGTCATTGACGGCCTTAACGTTAAGCTTGGTGAGCAGGATAGCATTATTTCAAATCAGTATCAGGTTATTGATGATTTGAAGAATGAAAATGCAAAGCTTCGAGGAGAGCTTGCCGAAGCAAAGGACCGCTTTGAGAGGGAGATCTCAGACGTTCGTCAAAAGGCGGATATGTACGAGCAGACGAGCGCCAAGATCGGAGATACTATTATATCGGCTAACCGTATAGCAGAGGAAACTGTTGCCTCGGCTGTACTTGAGGCTCAAAAGATAAGAGAAGACGCAAAAGAGGAAGCCGAGGAGAGAAAGCAGGCGCTGGTAGAGGAAACAAAAGAGACTCTTGAGGGTATCTACGTTAAGCTTCGCAAGTCTGCAGAGGAAAGCAGAAACGCAATCACATCGGTAACTGCATTTGCGGAGGCTACCCTTAACCGTGCTTTTTCTGAAATAAGAAAGAAAACCGAGGACTCCGTATCCTATGCAAACTCGAAGGAGCAGAATATATGGAAGTCTGTTATTTCGGATATTGAGGGAATCGGTGCTTCTCAAAAAACGCAAAAGAGTATAAAAAAAGCACCCTCTCAGAGCGTGCAGAAAAAGTCGGTAAAATGAGAAAATTAAACACGGAAAACATAAAGGAATGGGCAGGAACGCTTCGAGCAGGTGACAGAGTTCTTTTGTCAGGTGTCGTTTATACTGCAAGAGATGCGGCGCATAAAAGAATTGTCGGATTGATAGAAAACGGCGAGAAGCTTCCGTTTGATATCGACGGGGCAGTTATTTACTATGCCGGTGCAACTCCCGCTCCCGACGGACTTGCAATAGGTTCATGCGGCCCGACAACCTCGTCAAGAATGGACGTGTTCACGCCAAAGTTTCTCTCTTTAGGACTTATGGGAATGGTTGGCAAGGGGCAGAGAAGCGAGGAGACTGTCAAGGCTATAAAAAATAGCGGAGCGGTATATTTCTGTGCTATTGGCGGCGCAGGTGCGCTTGCGGCGAAGTCTATAACGAAATGCGAGGTTATTGCATTTCCAGAGCTTGGGTGCGAGTCTGTAAAAAAATTAGAATTTAAGGATTTTTTCCTCATCGTCGGTGTTGACAGTGAGGGGAATACGATATTTTGATAATGAAAATCGGTGAAAAGATTAAAGAACTTCGTGCTGCAAAGCTTATGACTCAAAAGGAGCTTGCAGGTGACGGTATAACGAGAAATATGCTGAGTCAGATTGAAAGGGGGGCGGCTGTCCCCTCTCTTTCGACCGTTAAGTATCTTGCAGAAAGGCTGAACGTTCCGGTTGGCTTTCTTGTGAGTGAGGACGATAGCCATACCTTTTCTTATAAGAGATATTCGCAGTATCGGAACATCGTTGAGGCATATAAATCAAAGAACTACGATATTTGCAGGGATCTGTGCCTCGATTGTATAAGCGAGGGCGATAACGAGCTGTATTTTATACTCTCTGAATCGACGGCAAGACTTGCAATTTCATATTTTTGTAAGGGAAAGCTTAAGCTTGCCGCCGGTATGCTTGAGGAATATACGGATTTTGCGGAAAATACGATATTTCCCACAGATTTTATTACTGCGACAATTAAGCCTTATAATAATTTTATGTCGAGCATTTCTCCGCTTTTGACAACCGAGATAAATATGAAGGATGACGGAGAACGCTTTATTCTGCAGGACGATTTCTCCTTATTTGAAGCCGCATATTTTTCCGAAAAATATAATCAAGAGGAATATAATTGGCAAAATCAGAGCTTCGGATACTATCTTTCGGCAAGAGCGCTTATGAAAAAAGAAAACTATTCGGCAGCGGAAACGTTGCTTTTGAGCGTTATTGACGAAAACGCTCTGCCGCAGCCGATAATTTATCTGGCGATTTGCGACGGAGAGATTTGCGCGAAGGAAATCGGTGATTATAAAAATGCTTACGAATTATCAAATTCGAAAATTCAGCTTTTTGAAAAAATGCTTGAGATGTAGTATTATACTGCTTTCGTTCATATTGACCATTTGCATCTCGTCCTGCTCAGGCAGGGAAGAATACCGAGGGGACGTTGTTCTGCTTACTGATGAAGCACCCGCATCACAAATAATTATGCTTGATACGGGGGATGTTAAGAATAGCTCAGAAAAATCGGGTGTGAATGAGATCGGTGCATTTTCGGAAAGAAACACAGAGGGGGAGAGCAAAGAGGCCGATCCCGCTGACCCGGATATTGTTTATTGGACGCAGGGCGGTACTGTTTGGCATACCGAGAGAGAATGCAGTGCTCTTCGTCGTTCAAAGGAAATAATTAGCGGAACGGTTGAGGAAGCTGTTTTCGTGGGTAAAGAGAGGGCCTGCCAAAAATGCTCGTAGGTTCAGCTTGAAAAGGCTTCGATAAGCTTTGCAAGCTCATCGGCATTTCTTACGTAAATTCCGCTTATAAGCTTTGTTCTCTCTGACATCGGAAGTGTAATTGCGGGAATATTTATCGTGGCAATCAAATTCTTTTCGCTTTTATCGAATATGCCGATTATTCCGCCGTATTCACGAAGAACCGCAAAATGAGAATTTTCATATTCAAGCGTATTGATTCTTGCGGTCATCTGTGAAATTTCTTTCAGATGCTTTACTCTTAGCTTGTTTGTTTCAATGATATTTTTTGTTGAAAAGTAAACCGAGAAGCAGGAAACGAAAACGGCAAGTGCCGAAATTATCGGAATTATAATTTTTTTCATGTCGTAAATCCTTGTCCTTTTTGAAAAATTAACTAAATTTTAAGTATATTATTACCCAAAGTTCACAATATATTCAAAATGTTGGTGTATAATATAGGGTGATAAAGAAAAAAATTCTGCGGATAACCGCTTGAAGGAGAATTATTTTGAATAGAAAAACAAATCGGCCTGATTTCAGTCCGCGCACAAAGAAAAAAAGCAGAAAAAGTCCTATAAGGAGAGTTCTTTTTTTTGTTCTTAATACGATACTCACAATTTTACTCGTCGGTATTATAACGGGTGTAATTGTGGGCAGTGCTTTTGCTATTTATGTAAAAAATAATATCGTTACGACGGTTGACGAAAGTAAATACGAGCTGAACTCCACGAATACGACCACAAAGCTTTATTATTATGAATATACCGACCGCGAAAACAGAGTTGGAGAGGCTATCGAGCTTGAGGATGAACGTCTTCACGGAAGTGAAAACAGCATCTACGTATCCTATGACCAGATTCCGAAGGATTTGCTCAATGCCATTATTGCTATTGAGGATAAGAGATTCTGGGACCATTCGGGCGTTGACTGGTACAGAACCATCGGTGCGGGCGTAAACTTTATTTTTCCGGTTAAAGACAATTTCGGTGGCTCAACGATAACCCAGCAGCTCATCAAGAATATTTCCGGCGAGAACGATTATAAGATACAAAGAAAAATACAGGAAATCTTCTGGGCACTTGACCTTGAAAAGAAAAAGTCAAAGGAAGATATAATAACGCTTTATCTGAACGTAATAAGCCTTTCACAGAACTGCTACGGCGTTCAGGCGGCGGCAAATACGTATTTCAGCAAGGACGTAAGCGAGCTTACCCTGCTTGAATCTGTATGTATAGCCGCGATAACGAATAACCCTTCGTATTATGACCCGGTCAGAAATCCCGAGAATAATATGAAGCGAAGAAAAAACATCTTTGACGAGATGTATGAGCAAAAGAAAATAAGCAAGGAAGAATACGATAAATACAGAAATGCCGAGGTTGAGCTCAATCTCTCCAAGGACGTAAATCAGTCAAACAGTATAAACTCCTGGTACACCGATATGGTTATCGAGGACGTTATAAACGACCTTGTTGAGGAAAAGGGATATACCGAGCAAGCCGCAAGTCTGCTCGTTTATTCGGGTGGTCTTAAAATATACACCTGTATGGATCCCGAGGTGCAGAGTGTTCTTGAGGCGGCATATCTTGACGACTCTAATTTTCCCGAGCATACGAGTGGTATGCCTGCTCAGTCGTCTATGATAGTTATTGACCCCTATACGGGCGACGTTTTGGGCGTTGCGGGTGCAAAGGGAAAGAAAAAAGGAAACAGAGTTCAGAATTATGCAATGCAAACGGTAAGACCTGCAGGCTCGTCTATAAAACCTGTGTCGGTTTATGCTCCCGCACTTGAATCGGGACTTATAACCTACGCAACCGTTTACGATGATACCCCATTCTATTTCAAATCGGACAATTCTCCCTATCCGCATAACCTTCCCGATACCTACAGAGGTTTGACTAATATAAACAGTGCGATTGAGCGTTCGGTGAATACGATTGCTATGAAGGTGCTTGACGACCTTACGCTTTCTGCTTCATTCGATTATTGTAAAAATACGGTTAAGATGGATAGCCTTATCGAGATTCTTGAGCTTTCAAACGGCACAAGGCTTACCGATATGGACTATGCGTCGCTGGCGCTTGGACAGATGAACTACGGTATAACCGTCCGTGAAATAACGGCGGCATACACCCCCTTTGTAAATGACGGAATCTTTAACGAGGCACGCTCCTATCTTGAGGTTCGCGATTCGCAGAATAACGTTATTCTGTCAAATAAGTCAAGAGGCACGATAGTTCTTTCCGAGGAAAACGCCGCAATTATGACGAAGATGCTTGAGAACGTTGTTGATAACGGTACTGCACGTGCGATTACTCTGAAAAAACAGGTTGACTGTGCAGGAAAAACAGGTACAACGAGCAACGACTATGACCGTTGGTATATAGGTTATACTCCTTACTATATCGGCGGTGTATGGTACGGATACGAATATCCCAAGTCACTTGCAAGTCTTAAGTCAAATCCGTGTGTAACCATCTGGGATAACGTTATGACGATTCTTCACGAAAAGTATCTGACTGATGACGAGAACGGCGTCAGCGAGCTTCAGACCTTTACGATGCCCGATACCGTTATCAAGGCAACCTACTGCATGGATTCTGGTAAGCTGATGACAGACGCCTGTCGTGCCGATCTTCGCGGAAGCCGTGCTGAAACAGGCTATTTTGCAAAGGGAACACAGCCGAAGGAATTTTGCGACTGCCACGTTCTCGTTGACTACGATACGTCAACGAAAGCCGTTGCAAGTAAGCTTTGTCCTTCTGAATCGGTAAAAAAGGTTGGACTTATAACTACTCCCGAAAGAAGCTTCCCGAAAGAAATTACCGTTGTTGACGCGGAATTCGTTTACCGCGATCTGCCCGATAACGTTGAGCCGGGCGGTTGGTGGGGAGAGCCGTTCTTCGCAAACGCTCTGTCATCATACTGCGGAACGTCAAACGTTGAAAAGCAGTCAAACAGATTCTGTTATGAGCATTTTGATTTTGAAGCGTTTGATGAGGGGCTTATAACCTCTTGGGGAAAAACGAAATATTAATATTTTCTAAAATCACCTCATACACTGTATGGGGTGATTTTTTTGAAGCTGTGTAAAAGAAAATGCAACAATATATTGAGAGAGATCAAGGAGTCGTTTTGCCTGTTCACTCTTATTTGTATAGCGGCATCGGTTCTTCTCGGATTTCTGTCAAGATGTCTGTCCGAATCTCCTATATATTTGATAGGACTTTTGCGAATAAGAGGAAGTATTCCGTCGATATGGCTTTTGAGCGTTATATGGGTGATATTTTACGCACTTATAGGCTTTTCCTTTGGTGCGGCAATATCAAAAAAATGCTATGGAGTCTCAATACACAAGTATAGAGGCGGAATGTTTCTTGCCATAATGATGATATTTAACGTCATTTGGTATCCGATGTTCTTCTCATCTCATCTGTTTTTTCTTTGCCTTCTCGATATAGCTCTTATGATTTTTTTTACGGTAGTTGCCGCAATTGAGTTTTTTAAGGTGAACAAAATATCTGCAGTCATTCTTCTCCTTTATTTGCCCTGGCTTATATATTGCCTTTTTTTGAATTGGGTAGTGATAATTAAAATTTGACAGGTAAAGATAAAAATTCCGAAAAACGCTTGACAAATACATACTTATGATATATAATAATTTGTACAATAAATGGGGCGTAAGCCTCAATATTTTGGAGGATTAAAATGAAAATCACAAAGATTATGGCTTTACTTCTTGCTGTTATGATGATATTCTCTCTTGCAGCCTGCGGCGAAGCAAACGACACAAACGGTGATGCAACCGAAACAGAAAACAAGGGCGCGGTTGACACAGTAGCTGACACTGAAGCAGATGCAGAAGCACCTATAGGTGATAACGTTATCAAGATGGCTACAAACGCATACTTTCCCCCTTACGAATACTACGATGCAGACAAGATCATCGGTATCGACGCTGAAATCGCTGAAAAGATCGCTGAAAAGCTCGGTATGACTCTCGTAATCGAGGATATGGCTTTCGATTCTATCATTACAGCTGTTGTTGAAGGCTCTGTTGACTTCGGTATGGCAGGTATGACAATCACAGACGAAAGACTTGAGAGCGTTAACTTCTCAGTAAGCTATGCAAAGGGAGTTCAGGCTATCGTAGTTAAGGAAGGCTCTCCCATCACCACTTGCGATGATCTTTATGCAGAGGGCGCTACATACAAGGTAGGCGTACAGCTCGGTACAACAGGCGACATCTATTGCACAGATGATTTCGGTGAAGACCGCGTATCATCCTACACAACAGGTAATGAAGCAATTCTTGCACTTTTGGGCGGCTCTGTTGACTGCGTAATCATTGACAATGAGCCTGCAAAGGCATTCGTTGCAGCAAACGAAGGACTTCAGATCCTTGATACATCCTATGCTGATGAGGATTATGCTATTTGCGTAAACAAGGAAAACACAGATCTTCTCGCAAAGATCGATGCAGCAATCGTTGAGCTTATCGCAGACGGCACAATCGAATCTATCGTTAATAAGTACATCAAATAATTTAGTATAAGTCTTATAATTTACAGCAATAGGGAATGAGAAATCATTCCTTATTTGCTGTGTAGTG
Source organism: Eubacteriales bacterium (assembly GCA_045645605.1). Classification (GTDB taxonomy): domain Bacteria; phylum Bacillota; class Clostridia; order Oscillospirales; family CAG-272; genus SIG710. The sequence goes on from JAZRJC010000080.1 coordinate 31,524, forward strand.
GAGAAAAAATGAAGGATAATAAAAAGCTGAAGAAGAAAATAATAACCCTGATTATTACGGTTGTCGTTATTTTTGCAGCCCTTGTCGGTGTTATTATTTACGACCGTGCAAGCAATAAGGTGGACGTTGAGATAACAATTGATGAAGCACAGAGTATAGTTGACGAAGCCTTTGCAAAATTGCCGAAAAACGTTGCTTTGACGTCAAAAAAGGTTTTTGATAGCTCGTCTGTTCTTGTAAATTCAATATCCTACGGAACGGAAAAGGATATAATTCTCGACTGTACCTATTCTACGCTTGATATAGGCTCTGTTATGGAGGAGAATATCAACAAGTATCTGTCTGAGATTTACGTTGAGTATATAAAGGCGCAGGATAGCGGGAAAATGCTCAATGCAACTGCTATTATGATAGAGCTTTCAAAGAAAATAAACGCAGACCTTGATAATGCAGAAAGGCTGACGGGCGAGGTACAGCTTTATCTCTATCAGCTTGGCGAGGAAAATGTAAAGCTGTATTTGAGCGATGAAG
>JAZRJC010000081.1:0-2313 GCA_045645605.1 Eubacteriales bacterium
AAAAGGACGAAGAATTGTTAAAATTCCTCGTCCTTTTTTCTTGACAAGCACTGCATCTGTGGACACAGATGCTATTATAAGTTATGAGTTATGAGGTTCGCATTCGCTCACCGTTATGAGTTTGCTTCGCAAACGTTATGATATGATCGCCTTGTTTCTTCAAACTGTGCCGAAGGCACATCATAGCTTGGCGCAGCCAATCATAACTCTAAACTCGCCGCAGGCGATCATAGTTGCGTAGTGTCCTTAAGGGCACTACGCTAACGAGTCGGCTTTGTTTCTTTATAGCGAAAAATCTAATAAATTCTAACCGGGATACCGCTTTTTGAAGGACTATATAAACTCAACGAGGTCGGGAACGGCTTCCTTTTTTGAGCAGACGTAAGAGCTGAGCTTTGAGGCAAAGCTTAAGCAGGTGTTAACGTCCATGCCTTGAAAATATTTCGTGAGGAACGCAGCACCGAAGCTGTCGCCCGCGCCGACCGTAGAAACTACCTTCGTTGCAATAGCATCGCAATAATAAAACTCAGCCTTTGCGGTATCGAAGGCGAAGGATCCCTTTTCGCCCATAGTTATTATAATTATCTTGATCTTCGGATATTTTTTCGAAATCTCAATGGCGAAATCCTCAGGCGAAAATCCCTTTGAAAAGACCCATTCCGAAACTATTGGCAATTCTTCATCGCTGACCTTAATTATAGTAGCGTTTGAAAGGCAGAATTTTACACTTTTTTTAGTTGAGTGGGGAAGTCTTATGTTGAGGTCGGTATAGATTTCGGAGAAGGAATTTGCGCTGAGAATGGCCTCGAGCGTTTCCTTATTGTCATTGTGACGCAGCGCAAGAGAGCCAAAGGCGAGAACGTCAAAGCAATATCTGCCGATCTCCGGCTGCTTTATGAAATCGTACGCAACGTTATCCTTTATTTCGTACGAGGGAATTCCTTTTTCGTTAAGGGTTACGATGACCGCTCCCGTTTCCTTATCGGATAAGGTGAAAATGAATTTATCGTTGATCTTGAGCTTTCTCGCAACCTCCAGCGCCTCTTTGCCAAGCTCGTCGTCACCTATAGCCGTTGCAAGATAAGCATCGTTGCCGAGTAGCGCCGCATGAGCCGCAAGATTGAGTGAAGCGCCGCCTATCGCCTTGCTGCTCGGATAGACGTCCCATAGTATTTCTCCAAATGAGAGCATTTTCATAGCTTTTTTCCTCGTTTAAGTGTAAATATTGAAGTTTATTTGCTTCTTTCAACCTCTTTGAGAACCTTCAGCGTGTTTTGAGCGCCCTTCATAATATAGTCGTAATCTGCGCCCGCTGCAATCATATTTATTCCCATATCGTAATATTTTTGCAGAGTGTTTTTGTCTGTCGCGAACGTTGCAACACCAACGGTCTTGCCGGCATCCTTGAATGCCTTTATGCTCTTATTTGCAAGAGCAAGGTTTTCATCGCAAAAAACGTCACCGAGTCTGTTTATAGATCCGGAGAGATCGTGCATTCCGAGAATGCATCCGTCAAGGTATTCAAGATTTGCGATAGCCTCGGCATCCTCAGCAGCGCTGCTAAGCTCTATTTGAACGAAGCGGCAGAGCTTAAGGTGTCCGCTTTTGTAATATTCCGACTCGTCGTCAAGTCCGTAGCGCACTGCGCCCCTGGGCCCGCATCCACGCTTTCCGTAAGGAGGATAGAGAGTTATATCGAGCAGCTCCTTTGCGTGCTCGGCATTTTTGACCATGGGGAATATTATTCCGTCGATTCCCATCTCAAGAACCCTTTTGCTGACCGTGAGATCGTCCACCGGTACTCTTACGAATACGGGAGTTCCCGCCGATCTCGCCGCGAGTATGTGATGGTATACCTCTTCGCAGGATATAGAGGTGTGCTCCATATCTATCCAAAGAAAATCGTATCCGAGAAATCCAAGAACCTCCGAAATAACGGGATCGGAAAGGTTTACGAAAGTGCCAAACGTCGGCATAGCTGCGTTTATTTTTTCTTTTATCGTCATAAGCTTTATCCTCTTGACTGTAAGATTTATTTAATGTATACTTATTATAAATGGTAATTGCGAAAAAAACAATGGAAAGCTAAGACACGTTTTAATTAATCGTGTCGTTTTTAGACAAATGAAAAATTCTGTTTTTAAAACGGGCGCTTTTTCCGTGATAAGTGTGAAAAAGGAAAATTTGACCTGCGAATTCATTTTGAACGACGGATTTGATTTCGGAGTTAAAAAGAGCCAAGCCTATCATTTTCACTCAACCTACGAGGTGCATATTGCGATAACCGGCAAGCTTCATATTTTTATAGATGAT
>JAZRJC010000082.1:0-4984 GCA_045645605.1 Eubacteriales bacterium
CGACGAGCCGTACTACACCATCAACGACGAGCGCAACAACAATCTGTACAAGGAGTACAAGGCGCTTGCGGACAAGACCGAAAACGTTATTTTCGGCGGCAGACTCGGTCATTACAAGTATTACGATATGGACAAGGTAATCGTTGCGGCACTTGAAGCTGTTAAAGAGGAATTTGGTGCATAAAGATCAGTTTACCTTTACCCGCTACGCTATCAAAACAACCTTTTAACAGTACCGATAAAATATTTTAAAACGCTCTAAGACGAGGAAGCTATATGAAATATACTATTGAACACGTTTCAAAACATCATTGCTACGGATGTGAGGCGTGTGCGAGTCTCTGCCCAAGCGGAGCAATACGTATGCAAGAGAACGATGAGGGATTTTTCTATCCTATAATAGACGGGGATAAGTGCATAAAGTGTTCTCTTTGCTATAAAAAATGCCCTTCCGTTAACTTTACGGATTTCGGTACGGAACGCCCAACGGTTTATGCTATGATGGCAAAGGATGATATAAGAAAAACATCCTCATCAGGCGGAATGATGTCCTGTATTGCAAAATACGTTTTTGCTCTGAAAGGGGTCGTATGCGGAGTCAAGCGCGATGCGGATGGGGAGCTTAAATTCGCATTTGCAAGAAATATGGAAGAGCTTGAACCGATAAAGGGCTCAAAATACTACCAGGCGAAGATTGGTAACACCTACGTTGAAATAAAAAAACTGCTTGACGGGGGGACTACGGTATTTTTCGGTGCTTGTCCCTGTCAGGTAGCGGGACTGAAAAATTACCTTAGCCGCGACTACAAAAATCTTATAACTGCGGACGTTGTCTGTCACGGTGTGCCGTCAAAAAAGGCAGTTGACAAATACGTAGAGACGCTTTCCGATTTAGATGATGTAAGAGATTTGCGATTCCGCGACAAAGAGCTTTACAAATGGTCCTCATCTATAACGCTCGACAAAAAATCGGGCCAAACAGTCAGAAAGCATTACAACGATGCGAGCTTCTACAAGGCGTTTGGCAATGGGCTTGGAACGCGGGAGAGCTGCTACAACTGCAAATTCGCACAAATTCCGAGAGTAGGTGATTTTACTCTTGCGGATTACTGGCACATAAGTGAGTTTAATCCCTCAGTTAACGATTGGATGGGAACCTCGTGCGTGCTTCTTAACACGGATAAGGCTAAAAAAATATACGCTGAAATTGAGTCGGAAATGAAAAAAAGCGTTGAAATGCCTCTTGAAACGGCAACGAAGTATAATTCCCAGCTTAAACATCCTATTCAAAGACACCCTGCAAGAGATACGTTCTACGGAAACATTTTCAAAACGGACTTTGACACGGCAACAGAAAAAGCGCTTGACAGAGCTCATTTTGACGTCGGCATAACGGGATATTGGTACGCGACTAACTACGGAAGCGTTCTTACCTACTATGCACTCTACAAGGCTATTGAGGATATGGGATATAAAACGGTTATTCTCGACAGGCCAGACAAGCACCTTGACGGAGAGCCTCAGACGGTATTTTCGCGAGTATTTATGAATAAATTTGCAAACGTCAGCGACAGCTACAGTTATTTTGAGCAGGGCAGGTACAGCAGCCTTTGTGACAAATTCGTAATAGGCTCTGACCAGGTGTGGACTCCACACGCGATAATGGACACGGGATACCGTTTCTTCCTTGACTTCGTTTCAGAGGACAAAACGAAGGTGGCATATGCCTGCTCCTTCGGTCAGGACAGCTTTAACGCTTTGCCGGAGACGAAACAGATAGTTTCTTATCTGCTCAGCAGATTTGACGCTATATCGGTAAGAGAGGACACGGGTATAGACGTATGTAAGCGCGAGTTCAATATTGACGCTGTGCAGATGATAGACCCCATATTCTTAAAGACACGCGAGTTTTACGAGCGGATAGCGGACTATTCAAATAAAAACGAGGGCACTTCTTATATGCTCTCTTACATACTTGATCCGGACGAGGACAAGCGCAGAATGCTGCTTGATGCATCGAGCAAAAAGGGCTTAAAGCTTATAAACGTGCTTGACGGAAGATACAATACGGCTGATGCGAACCTTGAAAAGCTGAATTTGCCAAGCACCTACCACGACATTTACGAGGAAGAGTGGATAAGCCTGTTCAGAGACGCGGAATTTGTCGTAACGGACTCGCATCACGGATTTGCGATGGCGGTCATATTCAACAAGCCCGTTATATGCATTATGAACCGTGCCAGAGGCGGTACAAGATTCACTTCCCTGCTCGGCTGGCTCGGTATGACGGACAGACTGATTGACAAGACGGAAAATCTTAAAGACAAGCCGTATTTACTTGCCGACGGATACGATTACACGCCTGTCAACGCCGTTATCGATAAAAAGCGCAAGGAGTCGCTTGACTGGCTCAGCTCTGCATTATCGGCAAAGCACGGCGGTGCTGCGGGGCTTTACGATTTTGTAAACAGCCGCATAAAAGAATTTGAAAGAAAAATCAGCGATTTGAGGCAGAAAAACAGTGAACTTGAAAAACAAATCAACGAATTAATTGCAAAAGGAGAACAAAAGGATGGTTAAAGTAAGCATCGTAGTTCCTATTTACAACGTGGAAAAATATTTACCTGAATGCTTGGACAGCGTTATTGCCCAAACGCTTTCCGATATTGAGATAATCTGTGTTGACGACGGCTCAAAGGATTCTTCGCTTGAAATTTGCAACGCGTATGCGGCAAAGGACCCAAGAATTAAGGTTATCACAAAGCCGAACGCAGGCTACGGCAACTCAATGAATATGGGTATGGATGCGGCAACGGGCGAATATATAGGTATAGTAGAGTCGGACGACTGGGTTGAGAAAACTATGTTCAGCTGCCTTTACAGTGCGGCAAAACGCCACGATGCAGATATAGTAAAATCCGATTATTTCGAGTTTTCTACAACGGGCGGCAAAAAAGAAGAATACATTATGACACCGACAAATCCCTATTTTTACAACAAGGTGATATCCTCCTACGACACGGAGGAAATATATCACTTCCGTATGAATACGTGGACGGGTATATACAAGACGGATATGATAAGACGTTACAATATACGTCACAACGAAACGCCGGGCGCGTCCTATCAGGATAACGGATTTTGGTTCAAGACTATCTCTACCGCCTCGCGCGTCGTTTACGTTAACAAAGCGTTTTATCATTACAGACAGGACAATCCGAATTCCAGCATCAACAGCAAGGGCAAGGTGTTCTGTATGTGCGATGAATACAAATTCATCCGTGAATTTATCGATGCAAATCCTGATGTAAAGAACGCGCATCTTGAAACCTTCCTTGCGAAAAAGTACTTTAATTATTTCTACACCTACAAGAGAGTTGCAGACGAGTACAAAATCGACTTTTTGAAGAGATTTGCAGAGGAGTTCCGCGAGTCGTACGAGAAAAAGGAATATACCGACAGAATGCTTGACAGCGGAAATATGTCTCTTTTAAAAAGAATTATCGAGGACCCGGAGAAGTTTTACTACGACGACACTGTATGGGAGCTGAATCAGGAGCATTTAAGGCTTTCCGACGAGTTTGCATCAATTATATATGAAACGGAGAAGAGCAATGGATAATATTAAGATCTCTGTAATAATACCTGTTTATAATACTGCTATTTATCTTTCGCGCTGTCTTGACTCGCTCTGCGAGCAGAAGTACCGGAACGTAGAGTATATTCTCGTTGATGACGGTTCAACCGACAATTCGCTTGATATATGCAAGCATTACGCTGCTCTTGACGGTAGGTTCGTGGTTATTTCAAAAGAAAACGGCGGTCCGTCCAGCGCACGCAATCTGGCAATATCCAAGTCGCGCGGTGAATACATTGGATTTGTTGACTCCGATGACTACGTACGCGGTGATGCTTACGAGATTATAGCGGCTCAGCTTGAAAAAAACAATAATCCCGACTGCTTAATTTTCGGTGCAAATCTTGTGCCTGACTATGCGCCCGACTATCTTTACGGTCTTGTCAATACGAGAAACGCAAGCTACACGCAGTTTTCACCCGACGTTCTCTTTGAGGAAGTAGGGTCAAGGCCGTTCCTTTGGCTTCAAATTATGAAAAGGTCTATAATCGTTGAGAACAACATCAGAATGGACGAGTCGATAAGGCTCGGTGAGGACCAGCTCTTCCAAATGGAGTTTATGCCTAAGGCAAAAACGTTCGTATTCATTTCTGACAAGCTGTATTTTTACCGTTGGAAGCGTCCGGGCTCAATAATGCACGATACGAGCGAAAAGAAAGCGGAAAAGATGCTTTTGCACGTAGATCTTGTCGACAAGGTTATGACCTTGATGGAAAGAAGCGGACAGGATGACGAAATGAAGAAAAGAACGCTGATTTGGGCTACATTCTTCCTTTTCCACGATCTTATGAACAGTCTTGAAGAAGTTCAAGGAAAGGTTGCATTTAACCTTGTTAACGTTCTTGAAAAGCATAATTACAGGGATATATATCCCTCTCTCAACATCTGGGCGCAGGTGAGACTTGATCACATTGTGCTTATGGCAGAGCCCGATAAAGATAAAAGAATAGAAGGCTTCAAGCTTGCAAACGAGAAGTTAAAAGAAAAGCTTGAAGAATTAAAGGGCACACCCGAGTATGCACAATATTTGAAGAAAACCAGAAAAAGAAAAGGATATATATCAAAATTCTTCCAAAGCTTAAAGAGGAACGGATTCAGAGAAACATTCAGAAGAGTTTTCCGAAAGCTAAGAGGCAGATAAACATAAAACAAAGCGGCAGAGGTGCTATGTTTTGCACCTCTGCCAAAATAATATAAACATAGTCAAACTTTTGCTGTTTTATGCCTAAATGCGACAGCCTTCACTGCATATACTTTTTGAGCTTTTCAAGCGCGCTCTTTTCAAGGCGCGAGACCTGTGCCTGACTGATGCCTATTTCACGCGCGATTTCCATTTGTGTTTTGCCC
>JAZRJC010000083.1:0-33246 GCA_045645605.1 Eubacteriales bacterium
CTTCGCCAGTATTTTCTGTCAAGGCTTCTGTACTGTATCGCCTCGGCAACGTGAAGAACCTCAATGCTCTCGCTTTTTTCAAGATCGGCAATAGTTCTCGCAACGCGGACAATTCTATCATAGGCTCTTGCCGACATATTCGTGGTCTCAAGCGCCGTTCTGAGTGCGTTTTTCGCCTCGTCTGTAAGACCGATATCCCCCATCTGCCGAGGAGTCAGCTGTGCGTTTGAATAAACATCCGTGTAGCCGTTCCTTATATATCTCTTTTTCGCAAATTCACGGGCGGCAATTACTCTCGCACGAACGTCAGCCGACGACTCGCCAACCTTGTCGCTCGTCAGCTCCTCCGCTGTAAGCGAGGGCAGCTCGACCTCAATATCAATTCGGTCAAGCATAGGGCCGCTGACCTTTGATACGTATCTGTAAACCTCACCCTTTCCGCAAGTACATTTTTCGGTCGGGTGGCCGAAATATCCGCACTTGCAAGGGTTCATAGCACAAACGAGCATAAAGGTGCAAGGGTATGTAACTCTGCCGTTTACTCGCGTAATAGTAACGCGTCCGTCCTCGATAGGCTGACGGAGCGAATCGGTCAGAACCTTACTGTATTCGGGAAGCTCGTCAAGGAAAAGCACACCGTTATGAGCAAGCGACACCTCACCGGGCATAGGATTTACACCGCCACCCACCATACTTGCAGCACTCATCGTGTGGTGCGGTGAACGGAAGGGTCGGCTTGACAAGAGAGATACCTTCTCGGGCAGAATTCCTGCAACCGAATGAATTTTCGTGGTTTCAATAGCCTCCTCAAAGTCAAGAGGAGGAAGAATCGTCGGAAGACGCTTTGCAAGCATTGATTTTCCCGTACCTGGAGGGCCGATAAGAAGAATATTATGTCCTCCTGCCGCCGCTATTTCCATAGCTCTTTTCGCCTTCGTCTGCCCCTTGATCTCCGAAAAATCAACGGGGAAGGTGTTAAATTCACGGGTAAATCTACCTCTGTCGCAAAGAGTCGGCTGAAGACGTTCCTCCCCCTTTAAGTGCTTGACAAGTGACAAAATATCACGAACTCCGTAAACGGTGATTCCCTCAACCGCCGCCGCTTCCTGTGCGTTCTCAATCGGAGCGTAAAACTCGGAAAAGCCTGCTTCCTTTGCCGCCGCACACATACAGAGCATACCGCGCACGGGACGAATCTCGCCTGAGAGCGAAAGCTCTCCGACAAAGCATTTTCCACGGAGCATATCCTCGCGGATAATACCCGACGAGCCGAGAATGCCCAAAAGGAGCGCCGTGTCAAAGCCCGAACCCTCCTTACGTCTGTCGGCAGGTGCAAGATTTATAGTTATTGCAATTTCGGGGAAGATAAATCCACTGTTCTCACAAGCGGTTTTAACTCTTTCCTTTGCTTCCTTAACAGCCGTGTCGGGAAGTCCGACAATCTCAAATTGGGGTATCCTTTTCTGACCATTACATTCAACCGTAACGATAAACCCGTCAATTCCGCTGTTTCCGGCACAGTAAACCGAAGTTAGCATATTTTTTACTCCAATCTGTTTTTATACACCTATATACATAAGCAAAATAATGACTGCCGCCAGAATTATGCGGTAGATTCCAAAGGGAATAAAGGTGTGTTTCTTCACAAAGTCGGTAAGGAACCTGATAGCAACCATAGAAACCGCATAGGCTACCACACATCCTATAGCTAATATTATCAGCTCTGTTGAGGAAATCTTGCTGCCGTCAAGAATGAATTTAAGAACCTTCAGTCCCGACGCGCCAACCATTGTCGGAAGCGCTAAAAAGAAGGACATTTCGGCAGCGGAGGTACGTGAGAATCCGAGCAAAAGACCACCGAGAATGGTTGAACCCGAACGGCTGGTGCCGGGAATAAGCGCTAAAATCTGAAAGCAGCCCATACCGAACGCCTGAAGATATGTAACCGAATGAATGTCGGTGGCTGTCGGCTCTTTTCTTCTCGCCTTCTCAACGATTATGTAAAGAAGTCCGTATAATGCAAGTGTTATCGAAACGACGGTTGCGTTATAAAAATGCTCGTCAAACCAATCGTCAAAAAGAAGTCCGATAACGGCTGACGGAATTACCGCCAAAATGATTTTTGCCCAGAGAGAAAAGGTTCTTTTGTTCTCGTCACAATGCAAAAATCCGCCCTCTCCTATTGCTTTCCCAAATTTAGGCAACAGCTTTTTGGCAAAAACAGTCAGAACTGCAAGACAAGCACCAAGCTGAATTACAACCATAAACATCTCGAAAAAGGCTTCGCTCACCTTCATCGGCAGGTATTCCTCAAGAAGAATCAAGTGTCCTGTTGAGCTTATCGGCAGCCATTCTGTAATACCCTCAACTATGCCGTAAATCAGGGCCTTTATAAATTCAATTATATTGCTCATCATAAACTCCTTTGTATGATTTTTCAGGTATATGCTATAATTTGATCAATATTTGATAGGCTCTCCGTCAAGAATGTCTCCAATACCACCCAGCACCACTCTTGGGCGATAGGGGTATTTTTTAATTTCCGCAATATCGCTCACACCCGTCAGGACAAGCACCGTGTCAAGACCCGTTTCGATTCCCGCAATCATATCGGTATCCATTCTGTCGCCAACCATAACGGCCTCGTCCGAGTGAACACCGAGAATGCGAAGACCCGTTCTCATCATAAGAGGATTAGGCTTTCCGACAAAATATGCACTTTGTCCTGTCGCAAGCTCGATAGGAGAGATCATAGCACGGCAGGCGGGCAGAATTCCGTCCTCGGAGGGGCCCGTCATATCCGTGTTCGTGCCTATCAGCTTTGCACCCTTTTGCACAAGGCGGATAGCCTTAACGATTCCCTCATAATTATATGAGCTGCCCTCACCTACGATTACGTAATCGGGGTCAACGTCGTTCATTGTAATTCCCGCATCGTGAAGAGCCATAATAAGTCCTGCTCCGCCAACGACGTATGCCGAGCATCCGGGTGATTGACGGCTGATAAATTTAGCCGTTGCAAGTGCGCTCGTATAGAAATGGCTCTCGTCAACGTCAAGACCCATACGGGCAAGCTTTTGCTGAAGTTCCTTCGGGGAGCGCTCGGAGGAGTTTGTCAAAAAGAGAAAATTTTTATTTTCCTTATAAAGCCAGTCAACAAATTCCTTAACGCGCGGAAGAAGACGGTTTCCGTGGTAGATAACACCGTCCATATCACAAATAAATCCTTTTTTACTTCTTAAGCTTTCCATATTATTTACTTTCCTATCACTTTTCGTATTTCTTCATAAACTGCTCACCGCAGCCGTATTTTTCGTATATATAGTCGATATCCTTATCGCCTCTGCCCGAAAGACAGGCAAGAATCGAGCCCGACTTATGCTCCTTTGCGTATTTGATAGCATAAGCCACAGCGTGCGAGCTTTCAATAGCGGGAATAATACCCTCGTATCTTGAAAGAAGGAAAAATGCCTCCATCGCCTCGTCGTCCGAGATAGCAACGTAGTTTACTCTCTCCGCATCACGCAAATATGCGTGCTCGGGGCCAACACCGGGATAGTCAAGACCGCTTGCAACAGAATATACGGGAAGAGGCTCGCCATGCTCGTCCTGAAGAAGATAGCTGTCAAAGCCGTGAAGACGTCCCTTCGTTCCAAATTTCATAGTTGCCGCATGGTCACCGATATTCTCGCCCTTGCCGAGAGGCTCAACGCCGTAAATATCAATAGGATCGGCAAGGAAAGGAACGAACATACCAAGCGAATTTGACCCGCCGCCAACACAAGCACATACGGCGTCCGGCATAATGCCCGTCATCTCCAAAAACTGCTCTCTTGCTTCAATTCCGATAATCGATTGGAAGTCACGAACCATCTTCGGGAAGGGATGAGGTCCGAGAGCCGAGCCTATGCAATAAATTGCGTCCTTGTATTCGTTAAGATACGCCTCAAATGCCGCGTCAACCGCTTCCTTAAGAGTTTTGAGTCCCTTTGTAACCGGGATTACGTTCGCACCGAGCATCTTCATTCTTATTACGTTAGGATGCTGCTTTTCGATATCGACCTCGCCCATATAAACGTCACATTCCATACCGAAATATGCCGCCGCCGTTGCAATAGCAACACCGTGCTGACCTGCGCCCGTTTCGGCAATAAGCTTTTTCTTACCCATATATTTAGCCAAAAGGCCCTCGCCCATACAGTGATTCAGCTTATGCGCTCCCGTGTGGTTTAAGTCCTCACGCTTGAGATATATCTGACAGTTGCCGAAAAGCCTTGAAAGTCTTTCACAATGATATACGGGAGTAGGTCTGCCCTGAAATTCCTTTCTTATTCTGCGGAGCTCGCTGATAAACTGTGCCGAATGGCAAATAGCCTCATAGGAATCCGCAGCCTCACGAAATACCGGCTCAAGCTCGGGCGGAAGATACGCTCCGCCAAACTCACCGAAATATCCCGCCTCGTTCGGAAAATTCTTCAAATAGGTTTCAAACTCTTTATGCTTGTTGTTCATTTATACGACCATAGCTTTTTCTCTAAAAGCTTCCTTTCTCGCTATAATTTTATTATCAGTTTACTCTCCAAATTCGCAAAGCTCGAGTCTGCCCTCGTTATGCTCAATAGTTTTTCCGATAAACCATTCGCTCTTAAAGAGCAGGAAGTTCTGCCCTCTGTAGTCCTGAACCCACTGCGTTTCATAAAGGTCAAGCGTTTTGGGGTCAACGTCGTTTGAAATTCTTCTAATATACTGCCAAGCAAGAGGACGGCGGATAAACTCAACTCCATATTCGTTCTTCATTCTCGATTCAAGCACCTCAAACTGAAGCTCGCCGACAACGCCGACAATTACTCGCTCGTAACCCGAATCAGGCTCAAAGAACATCTGAATAGCACCCTCCTGCGCTATCTGATTCATTCCCTTTGCAAATTGCTTACGCTTCATACTGTCAACCTGCTCAACGAGAGCAAATTTTTCGGGGGCGAAGGTTGGGATTCCCTCAAATTTAAGCTTGTTGCTCTTCTCACAAATCGTATCGCCGATAGCGAAGATGCCGGGGTCAAAGACGCCAATAATGTCTCCCGCATACGCCTCGTCAATAACGGCACGCTCCTGCGCCATCATCTGCTGCGGCTGTGAAAGCTTTGCTTCCTTTCCTGCCTGAACGTGAAAATACTCCTTGCCGCGCTCAAATTTGCCCGAGCAGATTCGCATAAAAGCAATTCTATCTCTATGTGCCTTATTCATATTTGCCTGAATTTTGAAAACGAAGGCAGAGAAGGTGTCGTCAAAGGGGCTGACGGTTCCCTCTGTCGTCTTTCTTGCAAGAGGCGGTGTCGTCATCTTCAGAAAATGCTCAAGAAAGGTTTCGATGCCAAAATTGTTGAGCGCCGAGCCGAAGAATACGGGGCTCAGCTTTCCGTGACGCACCTTGTCAAGATCAAAATCAAAGCAAGCGCCGTCAAGAAGCTCGATCTGCTCGCAAAGCTCCTCTCGCTGATACTTTCCGATAAGAGAATCCATCGTTTCAATATCGTCAATATCGCATTTTATCGAGTCAAGACGCTCACGGCCTCTATGAGAATCGCTGTAGGAGATGATCGCGCGCTTGTCTCTGTCGTAAACGCCCTTGAAATTCACTCCGCAGCCGATAGGCCAGTTCATAGGATAAGTTCCGATGCCAAACTCCTTTTCAAGCTCGTCGATAAGGTCAAACGGGTCGCGCGCCTCGTGGTCAAGCTTGTTTATAAAGGTGAAGATCGGGATATCACGCATAGCGCAAACTTTGAAAAGCTTGCGGGTCTGCGGCTCAATACCCTTCGCCGCATCAATTACCATAACGGCACTGTCTGCCGCCATAAGAGTACGGTAGGTATCCTCCGAGAAGTCCTGGTGTCCGGGGGTATCAAGAATATTGATACAATATCCGTCGTATTCAAACTGCATAACAGACGAGGTTATCGAAATACCTCTCTGCTTTTCAATTTCCATCCAGTCGGAGGTTGCGTGGCGGTCGGACGCCTTGCCCTTTACAGGGCCCGCCGTTTGAATTGCGCCACCGTAAAGCAAAAATTTTTCAGTAAGGGTCGTTTTACCTGCGTCAGGGTGGGAGATAATTGCGAAGGTTCTCCTTCTGTTGATTTCTTTTTCAAAAGTATTTGCCATTATTTCTCCAATTTCCAATCTTAATAAGGATAAGAATTCTTACATATTTTAACTAATATTTTATTATATCACATATAACTGATTTTTACAATAGAAACAACGAAATTTTCTGTATTTTCGAGTGTATATTTATCTGAAAAAAGTAAATACTAATCACAATATTACGTTATCTCAAAAGGAGAAATCAGGTTATGCAAAGCTTCGGCAACTACTTTCAAAACAGCGAAAAGGATGAAAATACAAAAGCGTCAAGCGAAAAAAAGGACGGGGGTGATGGCGAGAACACCGTCCTTGACCAGACCGAGCAGCAGCTTGAGGGAATAATCAAGAGCGGAAGCGTTATCGCAAAAAGCGACAAGGGCAATATTCATTGTTTGAGTATTATAGGACAGATCGAGGGTCACTATCTTTTGGGCGAGAGCCAGAAGGCAACGAAATACGAGCATATTATTCCCCTGCTCGTTGCTATTGAGGAAAACGATGAGATAGACGGCGTTTTGGTCGTTCTCAACACTATGGGCGGTGACGTTGAGGCGGGTCTTGCTATTGCCGAAATGCTTGCCTCCATGTCAAAGCCGACGGTGTCACTTGTTCTTGGCGGCGGTCATTCAATAGGTGTTCCGCTGGCGGTTGCACCAAAAAAGTCCTTTATCGTTCCGTCGGCCACGATGACTATTCATCCCGTCAGGATCAATGGACTGGTCGTGGGAGTTCCGCAGACCTTCAGAAACTTTGAAATTATGCAAAAGCGTATCGTTGACTTTATCGTTTCTCATTCAAGGGCAGAGACAAAGGTGCTTCACGAGCTTATGATGCGTCCCGACGAGATCGCCACCGACGTCGGCTCAATAATTGACGGCGAGGAAGCGGTAAAATACGGTATCATTGACGAGATAGGCGGGCTTTCGGACGCAATTTCCGCACTCCGCGATATGATAAAAGAGAAAAAAGCGGAAAAGCAAAATAACAAAAAAGCATAACCGTCACAAAAAAGAGGCCTGTGCCAATAGCACAAGCCTCTCTTTATTTATAATTTACTTATTATCGGGGGTGTTTGTCTGCTGTCCTTCGTCGATAACAGAGCTATTCTTCGCATTCGCCTCTGCCTGACGCTCGTTTTCAGCATCGCTTTCTCTCTTCTTTTCGTCAGCGATAGCCAGAATCTCCTCCTCCGTTATGCTATCGTTTTCCATAGCGGCACGGAATTGGTCGGCGTCCATGCTCTCGTGATTAAAGAGATACTGTGCAACGAAATGAAGCTTATCAATGTGTGCCTTCAGATATTCTGTGCACTTTGCATACGCCTCGTCGATAATTCTGCGTATCTCGTCGTCGATATCAGCCGCCGTCTTTTCGGAATAATTCTTGCCCGAGCTGAAGTCGCGTCCGAGGAACACCTCCTCGGCACTATGCTCGTTTCCGTAAAGAACGGTACCAAGCTTCTCGCTCATACCGTAGCGCTCGACCATCGCACGCGCAATCTTCGTTGCCTGCTGAATGTCGCTTGATGCGCCTGTTGAAATATCGTCAAGAATAAGCTGCTCGGCAACTCTGCCGCCAAGGCTTACGATAATATTATCTATCATCTCGTTGCGAGTCTGACACATACGGTCCTCCTCGGGAACTCTGATAGTAACACCGCCGGCATTACCTGCAGGAATGATAGTTATATGCTTGACGGGGTCGGAGGTGGGGCAGAAGAATGCCGCAACAGCGTGACCAGCCTCGTGATATGCCGTCAGCTTGTTGTCCTTCTCTCTTCTCTGCTTTGCCTTCTTTTGCGGGCCCATAATGACCTTCATATAAGCGTCCTCAATTTCGTCCATACCGATAAGCTCTTTTCCGCGTCTTGCCGCGAGAAGTGCCGCTTCATTGAGAAGATTTGCAAGGTCAGCACCCGTAAAGCCTACCGTGCTTTGAGCTATCTTCTTGAAGTTAACGGTCGCTTCAAGAGGCTTATTCTTTGCGTGAACGGCAAGTATAGCTTCTCTTCCGCGAATATCGGGATATCCAACCGTTATCTGTCTGTCAAATCTTCCCGGACGAAGAAGTGCGGGGTCAAGGATATCGGGGCGGTTCGTCGCCGCGATAACTATAATTCCGTCGTTTGAGCCGAAGCCGTCCATCTCAACGAGAAGCTGGTTAAGCGTCTGCTCTCTTTCGTCATGACCGCCGCCAAGGCCTGCGCCTCTATGACGTCCCACCGCATCAATTTCATCAATAAACACGATGCTTGCGGGCGATTTCTTTGCCGTATCGAAAAGGTCGCGGACACGGGAAGCACCCACACCTACGTACATTTCAACAAAATCTGAGCCTGATATAGAGAAAAAGGGAACGTCAGCTTCCCCCGCAACAGCCTTTGCGAGAAGAGTTTTACCCGTACCTGGAGGGCCTACGAGGAGTACGCCGTGCGGTATTTTCGCACCAAGCTTTGTAAATTTAGAAGGATTCTTCAAAAATTCAACAACCTCTTGAAGCTCCGCCTTTTCCTCATCAGCACCCGCAACGTCGGCGAAAAGCACCTTTTTCTTCTCGGACGCTCCCATTTTTACACGGGCCTTTCCGAAATTCGCCATCTTTCCGCCGCCTCTTCCGGTCGCCTGATTCATAATAAATATCCAAAGCGCGATAAAGACAACTATAATTATAGCATACGGCAAAAGCGATACCCACCAAGGGTATGTAGTTGCCGGCTCGTATTCATATTCGGTGAGAATTCCCGCCTGCTTTTGCTCGAGAATCATCTCGCCCAAATCGTTGTAGAATATCGTCAATCCGCTCAACTGATAGCCTGCGGTTTTTCCGTCCTTCAATTCCATCTGAATGTAATTCGATTCACTTATCGTGAATTTGGTTACGTTCTCTCCCTGGAACTGCTCAACCACCTGGCTGTAGCTTTTATATTCCTCAACAGTCTCGGACGTCGTTCTGAAAACCTGCGAAACCGCAAAAACGATTACGCCGATCAACAAAACGTAAAATATCATGACCTTAAAATTGTTCTTCATTATAAATAATATCCTGCCTTTCCTTTGCTCCTCACAGAAGAGCAGCGTGAAATATTTCCGATTTTTTCACGCAGAGCCTATCCTTCGTACACCTCGGGCTTCAGAACTCCGACATACGGAAGCGCGCGGTATCTTTCATCATAGTCAAGACCGAAGCCAACCACAAACTCGTCAGGAACCTCTTTTCCAACGTAGGTCGGTTTAAAATCAACCTCGCGTCTGGACGGCTTGTCAAGAAGCGTGCAGGTTGCAACGCTGTGTGCACCCTTCAGCCTCAGATATTCGGTCAGATGAGAGAGTGTTTTTCCGCTGTCAATGATATCCTCAATTATGATAATATCAACAGAATCGAGGTCGCCTCTCTGCAAGTCAAGAAAAATGTTGATTCTTCCCGACGACGCGGTTCCGGCTCCGTACGAGGAAACCTTCATAAAGTCGATTTCAACCGGAATATTGATCTTCTTCATAAGCTCGCCCATAAATACAACCGAGCCCTTCAAGATTCCGAGAAGAAGAAGCTTTTTGTCGCTCTCGGCATAGTCTCGGCTTATCTCGCCCGCAATTCGGGAGCAAATTCTGTCAATTTCGTCTTCTCCAACGAGTATTTTTTTGATATCCTTATTCATATTTTGACCTTCCTATCTAAATGTCAAGCGGACCTTCTCCGCCAAATTTTCGTTGTTTTTTTCTTTTTTATTATTTACGCCGTCGCGAAGTGCAATACCGGGAATCCAGAGTATTCCGTCGTCATCGCAAAAAATCGGATAGATATCCCTTTGGGCAAGAGGAATCTTGTTTTCCGAAAACAGCTTTCGCACGTCCTTTGATATATTACACGCGCGAATTTTGTCACCGGCACTTCTTTGACGGACATACAGCTTTCCCTTTATTTTATCATACGGAATAGAAATCTGTGTAAATTCAGAGTGAATTTTTTTGTCGTTTATCTGATTTTGCCGTGTTTTGTGTGTATCCTCGGTGTAAAACCCAACCTTATATACGCCACCGACCGAGATTTCCTCATTTTCCGATAGAAAAAGCAAATAGTCGCAGCTTTCTTTTTTTATTTGTGATTTATTTCTCGGCTTCTTCACAAAGGTCAGCCTGCCGTCCTCGATCACAGCCGAGATTTCATCGGGAAGAGAGATTTCCGAATGAGGCCTTCCGCCATCTATAAGACGCATAATTGCCTCAATATGAACCGCCTCAAGCATAGCGGACGATTTTTTTCCATATAAAAGAGAAATTATCCTTGCTCTTATTGCCGCGTGCTGTGAGTTCAGAAAATCTATACCGTCACAATCCTCCGCCAAAAGCCTTGACTCTGCCTCGCGGCTCAAATAGTCGGCATCAAGCGACAAAAGGTGTGCAGTCTTGCCCGCCGCCCCGTAAATATCGGGGTTTATTTCTTTCAAAACGGGCAGGACTCTGTGTCGGATCAGATTTCGTGTATAGGCAATATCCGAATTTGTGCTGTCCACAACAAATTCGATGCCGTTTTCATTACATAATTCTATTATCTCCGTTTTTTCGAGAGATAAAATAGGGCGGAGAAGAATTTTTTCGTTTTTCAGTCTCCTCATCGGCGGAATTCCGCAAAGCCCGTCGATACCCGTTCCTCTTGCAAGACGAAACAAAATCGTTTCAAGGTTATCGTCAGCATTATGTGCCGTCACCAAAACGTCAATGCTTTCTTGAAACATGATTTCGTCAAAGAAATCGTATCTGACATCCCTTGCAGCAGCCTCAACGCTAACACCGCGCTCCTTTGCGATGCTTGGCACGTCAGTTTCAAGCAAAAACAGTTCGATTCCGTATCCCCGGCATATATCCTTACAAAAATCTCTATCGCGTATCGCTTCATCTCCGCGTATCCCGTGATTTACGTGCGCGGCATAAAGCGAAAAGTCCATTTCCTTTGAAAGTCTATGCATAAGGAAAAGCAAAAATGAAGAATCGGCACCGCCCGAGAGGGCAACGAGCACACTCCTACCCTTCGCAAGATATTCCGAAAAGCCTTCCTTTATATTCTCCGCAAGCCGAGAGATTTTACCGTCGTTTCTTGTCATTAGTTTATTCCGCCGCAAAGGCTCTGTCATCGGTGATTGTGCGGAACTTGGTGTATTTACCAATCCAGCCCATCTTGACGTTATCTGTTGAGCCGTGTCTGTTTTTGGCAATAATTACCTCTGCAATATTGCCATCATTTCCGCCCGACTGCTCTTCGCCCGTATCGGTTTTATAGTATTCGTTTCTGTAAAGGAACATAACGACGTCAGCATCCTGCTCGATTGATCCCGAGTCACGAAGGTCGCTGAGCATAGGTCTTTTATCAGTTCTCGATTCAGGACCTCGCGACAGCTGTGCGCAGCAAATGATAGGAACCATAAGCTCCTTCGCCATAAGCTTCAGATTTCGCGAGATTTCCGCAACCGCCTGAACTCTGTTCTCGTTATGGCTGTCATCCTGCATAAGCTGAAGATAGTCAACGATAACAAGCCCGAGGTTGTCAACACGGCGCAGCTTTCCCTTCATAGCGGTTGCCGAGATGCCTGCCGTATCGTCTATAAGAATGTCGCATTTTGAAAGCCACTCTGCCGTATGTGCCATAGAGTCCCAGTCCTCAGGGGACAGCTCTCCTGTTCTGAGCTTGTGAGAATCTATCATAGCCTCGCTTGAAACGATACGGCCAACCAGCTGCTCAGCCGACATTTCAAGAGAGAAAATGCAAACCTTTTTTCCTGTTTGTCTTGCGACGTTCGTACCGATATTGAGAGCAAAGCTCGTTTTACCCATACCGGGTCGCGCGCCTACAAGAACAAGGTCGCTCTTTCCCATGCCTGCAAGAACACGGTCAAGCCCCGAAAATCCGGTTGAAACTCCCTGCGTTGCCTCTTTGT
This sequence comes from Eubacteriales bacterium, assembly GCA_045645605.1. Classification (GTDB taxonomy): domain Bacteria; phylum Bacillota; class Clostridia; order Oscillospirales; family CAG-272; genus SIG710. The sequence continues at coordinate 12,074 of JAZRJC010000083.1, forward strand.
CTGTATTAAGCAAATGCAAGTTGTCGTAAACCTGCATAAGCACGTCACGAATGTGAACGAAGCTTTTCGTATCGCGTCCCTGACCGATCTTGAACATTTCGCTCTCGGCAAAGTCAACGATATGCGAAACCTCGTCCTGCTCGCTGTACGCCTTATCCGAAATGTCTCCGCAGGCCTCAATAACCTGACGCAGAACGCTTTTTTCTTTTACGATTCGGGCATAGTCGCGGACGTTAAGTGCGTTCGGAACGACCTCTCCGAGCGTTCTTATATAGTCCTCTCCACCCGATTTATCGTAAATGCCCTTGCGTACGAGCATATCAATAAGCGTAACGATGTCAATTTCATTGTTAGCCTTAAAAAGCTCGTGCATAGCCAAGAAAATCTGAGAATGCTCCGAGAGATAGAAGTCTGTTGACTTAACTGTCTCGGATACTATATTAAATGATTCCGGGTCGATCAGAATCGAGCCGAGCAACGATTGCTCCGCAATATTTGAAAAGGGCAGCTTGCGGACAATATCCTCCATTTGAGCCTCCTTATATTTTTGCCTATAAGCGACACCGTTTATGTGTGCTTACTGTATTTATCGGCTTTTTTATTTTTCTGCAACCAGAACGTTGATTTTTCCCGTGATCTCGGGATAGAGCTTAACGTCGATCGTATAAGAGCCAAAGGTCTTTAGCGGGTCTGCCATAACGATCTTTCTCTTGTCAATCGTAAGAGAATGCTCTGCCTGAAGCTTTTCCGCGATATCCTTTGACGTGATCGAGCCGTAAAGACGTCCGTCAGCACCCGCACTCGTTACGAACTTAACGAGAATACCCTCAAGCTTCTCGGCGACCGCGCGGGCCTCTGCACGCTCAACGTCGATCTTATGCTGCTTTGACGCCTCGCGGTTCTTCATCTCGTTTATCGCCTTGTTGTCAGCCTCGATCGCAAGTCCCTTTGCTATAAGGAAATTTCTTGCATATCCGTCCGAGACATTTATCATCTCACCCTTTTTTCCCTGTGATTTTACGTCCTGCGTAAGTATAACCTTCATATAAGCCTCCATTCTGTCACCCGTGTGACACCTGTTTCTTAATAATATCTTAACCTTCTTTTTGTACCGTGTTGCTGCTATCGTCAAGATTTTCCTTGAAATAATCGTCAATATTCTGCTTGATGATATCGATAAAGCCGTCAACCGTAAGCTCTGTTGAGCGAGCGCCTGCATTATTGAAGTTTCCGCCGCCGATGCCCGCGAGAAGCGACGCGCAGTTCACAATATTGTTATCCGAGCGCGCACTTGCGTTAATTCTGCCGTCGTATTCGGCAACAACTATCGAGCAAAGCACGTCTTTCATATTCAGAAGACTGTCTGCCAAGCGTCCGATAGCTATCTTCGTTTTGCCCTCGTCAGAGAGCCCCTCTCCATAGCAGAGAGCAATTCTCGAATCTGCAAAGAGCCTTATATTCGAGCCGATCTTGAATTCAGCCATAAAGGTTTCGGGGTCTGCCTCAAAGAACCTTTTTGCCTTCTCTGCGTTTGCAAAGGAACGGCTCAAAAATTCCGCCGCCGCATAAGTCTTCATACTCGTATATTGAGTAAAGTTCTTCGTGTCAAGCATAATTCCCGAGAGAAGCGCGGTTGCTTCCTCTGACGTAAGCTTGGTTCGGTGAAGCGAAAGCTCAATGATACCCGTTATAATTTCAGAAGCAGAGGACGCAGACGTGTCGATATATTCATAGCTGCATTCTGCCGTTCTGTCGTTCTTTTCGTGATGATCGAAAATCATAATCTGACCGCCCGAGATCGTGTGTACCGACTGATAAAGGTCAGAGCTCTCAAAATTTTCCTTGTTGTTTACGTCGGTTATTATAAGAAGCGTATCGTGGCGAAGCTTATTCATCGCACGACGCTCGTCAATAAACTTATCTCTGTATGAGGGCAGATCAACGATATCCTCTGTAAAGCGGGCAAAGTTGACATCTGCCATATCGTTTATAACGATATTCCATTCCTTGCCGTATTCCTCTGCAAGCTTTGATATACCTATTGACGCTCCAAGCGAGTCGAAGTCGGGACGGGAATGTCCCATTATGAGAACGTTTCCGCTGGCAGAAATATATTTCTTGAGAACGTTTGCCAAACGGCGGTATTCTGTTCCGCCGCGAGTCACGATTCTGCGTCTGTCTCGTCCGAAAATCAAAAGCTCGCTGTCGTAGCTTACAACGACCTTGTTGCCGCTCTTCCTTTGCTCGAATGCGGCATCTGCATTTTTCATTCTCTCGCCAAGCGTGTCCCCCGTTGCCGAAAATCCGATCGAAATCGTAAGCTCATCGTCCTTTGTCGATATCGTTTCTCTCACAATATCAAGAATCGGGAATTTTTCCGCAATACAGCGGTTAAGCCCCGCAAGAGGCATAATTATTATGAATTTTCTCGTTTCAGGCTCGTAAATTATACCGTTTTGGTGAAGCACCCAGTCGGTTAACAGCTCACGAACCTTGTCCGCAACCTCTTTTTCGGATTTTCCCGAGGAGGAAGCAAAAAATTTAAGATCGTCAATTTCCGCGCGCCCTACAACCGCAGTTTCATCTATAAGCTTGCCCTCAATTTCGGCATAAAGATTTTTCTCGTTCGTTACGTCAACGATAGTCGTCAAAAAGTACGAGCCCTTAAGAGCATCGTGCTCTTTTTTGCCGTCCGATATCACGGTCTCGGTGCTCTCAACTATGAAATATTTAACGAGGGGAGAGGTAACGTCTCCGTAATTCCAATTAACCTCTACTCTGTCCATTGTAGATTTCAAAATAATATCGGGAGAGAGAAATGGCAAAACGGCACTTACGCTCGGAAGCGCTCCAACTGCCTTTTTTGCAAATATTCCCTCTGCCGTGTGATTGCATTTTACGATAATGCCGTCCTTATTCGTGATGATATACGGAAACACCATATTATCAAGCATACGGTCGAAGCGGTGTATCAGCACCTCGCGCCTTGAGAGCGATTTACTGCTGAAAAGCAAAGCGAAAAATATAACCGAGCTTGAAATAACGAAGAGTATCGAAACCACAGTCACAATAATGACGCCCGAAGCTTCTGTAACGGCACTTATTATAAAGGCAACCGCCAAAATCAAAGCAACGCAGGAAAAAATGAGAATGAGTGCCAACGGATAGTTAAAAAAGGTTCTTTGAGGTCTTACCCTTGATAAATCCTTTGATTTAGTTTCCTCAACGTTTCTGTTGTTGTTCATAAAAGCATCAATCTCCTTTCTGAAAACAATTCGTCCTTTTATTTGTTACCCTCTTTTTTCCTTATCGTGCCGATAGCACCGAAGAAGGAAAGCAGAAGAAGTGCAAGCGGAGGTGATATCACGAATGCCACGATAACGAAGGCTATCGGCAAACAGCCGACACGCATAGTATTGCCGACAACTCTCGGAGATATCGACATAAGTCCGACAAGCGCCATCGGAAGCTCAAGAACCGCATAAAGATTATTCAAAACGGTGACAAAAACCGAGTCGTATCCCGACGAAAGAATAATCAGCAAATAGGTTGCAAGATAAACTATTGCCGTGATTTTCGTAACCTCAAAGCGTTTCATCTCGTCTGTCAGAGAGCCGAGCATCATATTCGCCCCGAGGAGACGAAGAAAGGTTTTATGTGCAAAAAATCCCGTTATCGAAAAAATACTGATAAAAATCGAGGGGAGTATATTGAATGCCGCATTGAATGAAGCCTCAACCGCTTTGGCAGTTACAAGACCCGAAACCTCCGCCCCCATTGACGAGAGTTGCTTTGTCACCTCGGCTATCAAAAGGTCGCGGAATGCGTTGATTTCCTCAAAAATTGCCGAGAGTGAAACCGTGCCTACGACAAGATAAAAATTCGCAAGAAAAAGAATGATATTTACCCCGCCGCAAAAAACGGCTGTCAAGATAACGGCACTCGTACGGCGGAGCTTCAGTCGATACGCTAAATAAAGGCCGACAGATCCTGCCGCAGGGATAAGCACCCAAAGGGCGGAGATCACAAGCGAAGCGTCAAGCGTCACACCGCTTACCGCACAAACGACCAAAACCGCCGATGCCGATAAGATCGGCAGTGCCGGGTAAATAACAGGTTTTTGGACCAGAATAAAGCCACCGATACCTGCCGAGATAACCACAAGCAAAAAGGAAAGAACAGTCACTCCTAGGGATATCGCAGCACCGTCCGCCTCGGAAAACGCAGGAAACGTATTCCACACTCCGCCAAGCGTCATAAAAAGAACACAGACAGCGGAGAGAAAAAGCACTGAAAATTTCTTGCCTGACGGTCTTCTCGTTGATATATTGTTTGTATTTCCACTGTTATCATCAGATGAATTTTGCGAAGAATAATTTTGTCCGAAATCGTTAAAATTCAAGATATCCCTCCCGACTAATTACAACTACTCCATTATAATTAATATATTATATCACACATACAACTTTTTGTCAAACACTTTTGAGCATTTTATTTACATTTTTTATGTACGGCAAAAAACGGCCTGCCACACGGGCAGACCGTTTCTTGTATATTCAAATAATTATCAACGATTATTCGTTATCGGCACTCTCGTCCTTTTTCTTTGAGAGAATAGTGTTAACGATGATACCGAGAATGAGCGCGCAAGCGATAGATGTAATCTGAACCTTGCCGATCTGCATAGCCATACCGCCAATACCTGCGATAAGGATAGATGACGCTGTAAAGAGGTTCTTGTTCTGCTCAAGGTCAACCTTCTGAAGCATTTTAAGACCTGATACTGCGATAAAGCCATAAAGAGTGATGCAAACACCGCCCATTACACAGCCGGGGATAGAATCAAGGAATGTTACGAAAGGACCAAAGAAGGAAATTATGATCGCCATAATAGCAGTTGTCATAATAGTTACAACCGAAGCGTTTCCTGTAATAGCAACGCATCCAACAGACTCACCGTAGGTTGTGTTGGGACATCCACCGAAGATTGAGCCTGCAACAGAGCCTACACCGTCACCGAGAAGAGTTCTGTGAAGACCGGGCTCCTCAAGAAGATCCTTTTCAATGATTGTAGAAAGGTTCTTGTGGTCGGCAATATGCTCAGCGAAAACAACGAACGCAACGGGAACGTAAGCTACAGCAACTGTTGCTATATACTGAGCGTTAAGCTCCTTTACGCCCTTGAGAGCCTTTAAGAATGAGAAATCGGGAACTGCGAATATTTCCATATTCTTGAATACGCTGAAGTCAATAAGCTGAATAGCAGCGTTATCAGTAAGGATACCTACAACTGTAAATGCAGAAGCCGCAACATATCCTGCGAGAATACCGATGATAAAGGGGATAAGCTTTGCCATCTTCTTGCCGTAGGTTGAGCAAACGACAACTACGATAAGAGTTACGATAGCACAAATGAAGGATGCCCAAGCTGTGGGGGTCATCATAAATGCAGAGCCGTCAGCATTCTTCGGGCCGTATGAAAATACGTCCTTGATAGCAGCACCTGCAAGAGAAAGACCGATAATTGCAACTGTAGGGCCGATAACTACGGGAGGCATAAGCTTGTTGATCCAGTTGACGCCTACGAGCTTAACGAGAAGCGCAAGAATTACGTAAACGAGACCTGCAAAAGTCGCACCGATAATAAGTCCGAGATAACCGAGTGTTACGGAGGACATAGCACCTGCAAAAGCTGCTGTCATCGAGCCTATAAAGGCGAATGAAGAGCCGAGGAACACGGGGCTTCTGAATTTTGTAAAAAGAAGATAAACGAGAGTACCGATACCCGCACCAAACAATGCCGCAACAGAGCTCATTTCAGTCATCATAGGAGTTTCAAAGCCTGCTGTGTTACCATTGATAATAACGGGAACTACGATAGTTGCCGCCATAATGGCAAGCAGCTGCTGGAACGCGAACACGATAAGCTGTCCGAATTTGGGTTTGTCATTTACGTTGTAAACAAGTTTCATAGTAAACACCTCCATAATTTTAACCCATCTTTTCGCCAAGTCATAAAAGTCGGTATAGCTTGTCTTTATGCACAAAAAAATACCGCTGCGGAAAAGACCGCCACGGTGAACAGTATTAAAGCAACCTCCCACATTTGTGGGCAAATCACTCTAACGCATCCGCCGTGTAAGTGACATTTGGCTCTTTTAGTATTGTACCATTTTTTTCGACCTTTGTAAACAGTTTTCTACAAAAAACAGCATCAACATTCTTCACAAAAAAACAAGCTGCTTTTTGTGTATTTTATATAATAAATTTTAATAAATGAGCGAAAAATTTGGTTGACAAAATCATCTTTTTGGTTTATAATCATAATGGATTTTTATTTGGTGTACAGCGTGGAGTTAATATGAAAAACGACTTAACAAATACAGAACCTAAAAAAATAGCCGTCATCGGCGGCGGTGCGGCGGGAATGATGGCGGCTATAAAGGCCGCAGAGTCGGGGGCTGACGTTACTATATTTGAACGCGGTGACAGAATGGGCAAGAAGCTCCGCATTACCGGAAAAGGCCGTTGTAACGTCACGAACAACTGCGACAACGAGGAGCTTTTGTCGAATATCCCGAGAAATCCCCGCTTCCTCTATACCGCGATAAATACGTTTGGGGTATCCGACGTTATAGCGTTTTTTGAGGGCGAGGATGTTCCGCTTAAAACAGAGCGAGGAAAAAGAGTTTTTCCCCGGTCGGATAAGGCGGCGGATATCGTTGCCGCGATGGTAAAAAAATGCAAAAGCGTCGGCTGTAAGATTATAAACGAAAGAGTCGGTCGCCTTTATGCAAAGGACGGCAAAATCACGGGTATTTCGGTCGGTGGACGCCTCTATTCCTTTGATTCCGTCATCTTAGCAACCGGCGGAATGTCCTATCCCGGAACAGGCTCTGACGGCGACGGATACAGAATGGCGAAGGAGCTTGGGCATACGGTAACAGAGCTGACGCCATCTCTCGTCCCGATCGTTGAGGACGGCCACTTCTGCTCGAGGATGCAGGGACTTTCGCTCAAAAACGTAGGATTCTCGGTAATCGACGAAAGATGCGGCAAAACGGTCTATACCGACTTTGGAGAGATGATGTTTACTCATTTCGGTATGACCGGGCCTATGATCTTAAGTGCCTCGGCACATCTGAAGGATATCGCAAAGGGAATTTACAGGGCGGAAATAGATCTGAAGCCAGCACTTGACGAAAAAACTCTCGATGCGAGGATATTGTCGGATTTTTCAAAAAACACGAACAAGGATTTCCTCAATTCTATAGGCGGTCTGCTCCCCCAAAAAATGATCGAGCCGATAGTTGCTCTCTCGGGAATTGACGCAAGAAAAAAGGTAAATTCAGTAACAAAGGAAGAGCGTAAAAGGCTACTTCACCTATTGAAGCACCTGCCCGTGCCTCTTCTCCGCTTCCGACCGATCGACGAGGCAATAATCACCTCAGGCGGTATCTCCACGAAGGAAATCTCCCCGAAAACTATGGAATCAAAGCTTATTGAAGGGCTTTATTTTGCGGGAGAAATAATCGACGTTGACGGATATACGGGCGGATTTAATCTGCAGATTGCATTTTCAACGGCAGCGCTTGCAGGAATGAGTGCCGCAGAAAAATATTAAAGCTAAGAAGGATTTGAATTATGGTAAAAATTGCTCTCGACGGGCCCTCGGGCTCAGGAAAAAGCAGCGCTGCAAAGGCAGTTGCCGCAAAGCTTGGCATAGTGTACGTTGATACGGGTGCTCTATACAGAAGCATTGGCTATTACGTAAAGCAAAAGGGTGTTGACCCGAAGGATAACGACTCGGTTTCGGCTCTTTTGCCCGAAATCAAGCTTGAGGTAAAATACGAGGGGGGCACACAGTCGGTTTATCTTTGCGGAGAAAATCTCGGTGACAAAATAAGACAACCCGAGATCTCTATGTACGCTTCCGCCGTATCCGCCATTCCCTCGGTCCGCGCCTTTCTTCTTGAGACGCAGAAATCAATCGCAAGAGAAAACAGCGTAGTTATGGACGGCCGCGATATCGGAACTGTCATTCTTCCCGATGCCGACGTTAAAATTTTCATGACCGCATCAAGCGAGGCAAGAGCTATGCGACGCTATAAGGAGCTTTCGGAAAAGGGCGTTTCGGTTAAATACGAGGACGTTCTCTCCGAGATGATAGAGCGCGACGAAAACGATAAAAACCGCGACATCGCGCCCTGCGTTCCCGCTCCCAACGCCGTAATTTTCGACAACTCCGACCTCTCCTTTGACGAGAGCGTTGAGGGAATTATTGATATTGTGAAAAGCAAGGTCGGAGGAAAGGCTTGATATTATGAGAAAATCATATAGAAGGATTCATTCGGCACTTGCAGGCATCGTCCGTTTCCTTTTCAGAATAAAGGTTGTCGGACTCCAAAACGAGCCGGAGAAAACAGATAAGGGCATTCTCTTATGCTCAAATCACATGAGTCTGCTCGACCCTATCTCAATAAACGCAGTTCTCCGCCGCACAGAGCCGTTTTACATGGCAAAAAAGAGTCTTTTCAAGGTTCCCGTCGTAAAAACTCTTCTCAAATTTTTCAACGCCTATCCCGTAAACAGAGGTGCAGGAGACCTCAGCGCCATTCACAATTCGGTGAATCTTCTGAAAGCGGGAAATTGCGTCGGAATTTTTGCCCAGGGGACTCGCTGCCGCGGTGTCAAATTAGAGGACACTAAGTTCAAGACGGGTGCGGCTCTTGTCTGCTCGAGGGCAGAGGCTCATATTCTTCCCGTCAGAGTCGTAATGAAAAACGACCGTTGGATTCCTTTCCGAAAAATAACGGTAATTATCGGAAAATTAGTTCCCTTTGAATCTCTTGCTTACGAAAGTAAAAAAAGCGGTGAGCTTGACAGAATAACAGATATAATTTTCAAGGAAATCTCTGCTCTCGGTGCAGAGACAGAATAGAATTATGAAAAATAACAGCAACATTATTTTAGCCGAGAATGCAGGCTTTTGCTTTGGCGTCAAAAGGGCCACCGACACTCTTGAAGATGCCATAAGAACCTCGCCGCACGGAACGAGAATTTTCACGCTCGGCCAGATAATTCACAACACAAATTACAACCGCGAGCTTTATGAGGCAGGCGTCCGCGTGCTTGATGAGGCAGATATCGAGAATGTGGCAGCTTCGGCTACCGAAAAGTCGCCATGCACCGTTTTTATAAGAACGCACGGAGTTACAAAAAGCGTAAATGACAAGCTGAAAAAATGCGCCGAGGAAAACCGCTTTTTCAAGGTGGTTGACTGCACCTGCCCCTTCGTGACGAAAATCCACAGGCTTGCCGCAGAGCATTCGGGAGAGGATAAAATTTTCGTAGTGATCGGAAACAAAGATCACCCCGAGGTTTGCGGCATCGTGAGCCACTGTCATAACGAAGGGTATGTTTTCCACTCGGCAGACGAGCTTGAAGATGCGATTTCACAAAACAATATCGTCGATTTGCACAAAAAACAGCTCGTTTTGGTGGCTCAAACCACTCAAAATTTGTCAGAATGGTACAAATGTCAAAATGTCGCAAAAAAGTACTGTACAAATCCGATAATTTTTGATACAATATGTAGTGTTACGGAAATCAGACAGCTCGAGGCAAAAAAGCTCTCGGAGGTCTGTGATTATATGATTGTAATCGGGGGCAAGGACAGCTCAAATACGTCGAAGCTCACCGAAATTTGCAGCAGTATTTGCAAGAACACCGTCTGGGTTGAGGATGCCCGAGGGCTGCAAAATCTGATTCCGCCTGCCGGATCAAAGGTAGGGATAGCCGCAGGTGCTTCAACGCCTGGCGGCATAATAGAGGAGGTATATAGAACCATGAGCACAAAAATTGAAAACTTTGAAGAAATGCTCGAAGAATCACTTAACAAAACTTTAAATACAGGAGACACCGTTACCGGAATCGTTACAGCCGTATCGAACGCTGAATTGCAGCTCGACCTCGGCTTTAAGGTTACAGGCATTATCAAGGCCGAACAGATCACAGACGACCCCCAGGCAAACCTTGTTGAAATGTTTAAGGTTGGAGACGAGGTTGAAGCCTTCGTTATCCGCGTAAGCGACATCGAAGGAATTGCAGAGCTCTCAAAGAAGCGCACTGATTCCGACAAAAACTGGAAGGACATCGAGGCTGCTGCCGAATCAAACGTTATCCTTGAGGGTAAGGTTATCGAGGCTGTTCGCGGCGGCGTTATCGTTCTCACAAACTCAAACAGAGTATTCATTCCCGGTGCACACACAGGCATCCCGAAGTCGGGCGACCTCACAACTCTCGTTGGTCAGACTGTTAAGTTCAGAATCATCGAGGTTAAGAGCCAGGGACACAAGGCATACGGCTCTATCCGCAGCGTTCTCCGCGAGGAGCAGGAAGCTAAAGAGGCTGCTTTCTGGGCAACCGTTGAGGAAGGCAAAAAGTACGTTGGTACTGTTAAGAGTATGACTACATACGGTGCATTCGTTGACCTTGGCGGCATCGACGGTATGATCCACACAAGCGAGCTCTCCTGGAAGAGAATCAAGTCTCCCGCTGAGGTTGTTTCAATCGGCCAGACTGTTGAAGTATTCATCAAATCCTTTGACACAGAAACAAAGAGAATTTCTCTCGGATACAAGACAGAGGCTACAAACCCCTGGAAGATCTTCACAGAGAAATTCCAGACAGGCGACGTAGCTCCCGTTAAGATCGTAAGCATGATGCCTTTCGGTGCATTCGCTGAAATCGTTGACGGTGTTGACGGTCTTATCCATATTTCTCAGATCGCACTCGAAAAGATTGCAAAGCCTGCCGACGTTCTTACTCTCGGTCAGGTTGTTGACGCAAAGATCACAGAAATCGATCTTGAGAATTGCAAGGTAAGCCTTTCAATCCGCGCTCTTCTTGAAGAGGCAAAGGCGGCAGAGGAGGCTATGCCCGAGGATTTTGCGGCAGAGGAAGCTGCTGAAGCTACCGAGGCTTAATCACTTAATTGAATTTTATGGCTTGCATCATACGCGTTATGGTGCAAGCCTGTTTTTTGTTTATATTTTCCGTCATTCTCCCGAGCTTTTTTGTCTCTTGCTATTGAATTTTTTCAAAAAATAATGTATAATGTTATATAAAGTATATATCAGTGATTTGGAGAGGGATTTTTATGCTTGAAAATATTAAAATTCAGACAAAAACAGTTATCTGCGAGCTTCTCGACGAAGCTTGTCTTCGAAAGGGCGATATTTTCGTCGTAGGCTGCTCCTCATCCGAGATCGTAGGAGAAAAAATCGGAAAGGGCTCAAGCATTGAAGCCGCAGAAGCCGTTTTTGAGGTTATATACGAAGAATTAAATGCACGCGGAATTTTTCTCGCGGCACAGTGCTGTGAGCATCTGAACAGAGCGTTGATCATCGAAGAAAAATGTGCCGAGGTATACGGACTTGACGCGGTATGCGTCGTTCCCAAGCCCAAAGCAGGCGGCTCGTTTGCAACAACCGCATTCAAGCGCTTCGCGTCCCCCGTCGCCGTTGAGCATATAAAGGCACACGCAGGCGTCGATATCGGCGGAACTCTTATCGGTATGCACCTGCGCGACGTTGCGGTTCCCGTTCGTCCTTCGATATCAAAAATCGGCGAGGCTAATATTCTTTGTGCAAGAACACGTCCGAAATATATCGGCGGCGAGCGAGCACGCTACACAGCCGACCCCTCCGAATCTTAAAATCACGCTCTTTTTCGTAGGCTTTTCACACTGCCTATAAATACAAGAGCCAACGTAAACAACGAATATCCTTTATTGACGAAAACCGGAGAGAACGCTTGCGAGGATATCTGCTCAAACGGAAATATTTTCAAATATATGAACGCCAGCAGAAAAGACAGAGCCGACATCGCGGTCTTTGCCGCGAAATACCGAAAAAATCCGATCCTTATATCTCCCCCAACCGCTATTATCTGAAAATGAACCGACAAGCCCGACCAGCCGACAAACAAGGCTGTTACGGGAAAGGCTATATTTACGGGCGCGGAGACGGCAATCTCACGCACCCCGCTTGACATCTCCAAAAAGCCGAAAGCATACGCCTTTATATCGGAAAACAGAAGAAGCTTTTCCGCACTCGCCGAGATGACTCCCCCAACAGAGATAAAAAACAGTACGAAGCCACATACCTTTAACATCGACACCGAGGACGAGGAAACGGAATCCGAGATGGCCGAGGCTATGCTTATGCTTTTTTGCCTATTGCCGACACTCGTACCCCGACCGTCCCCCTTCTCATAAAAGCCTCGGGTGAGCAGTCCCACGATAAGCATAGCGACGATTTGAATTATATACAAGGCTACACCGACCATTTTGCTTTTCCAGATTCCCTCCCCGACTCCCGAAATAAGAAACGCAGGACTCGCTACCGAGGACAAATAAAGAACTCTTATGAGGGTGTCCTTATCAACACCCCCCTTATCATACAGCTTATAGGCGGCAACAGCCCCCACGGGAAAGCCGCAAAGCAGCCCGAGAATTATTGCTGCCGAGGCATTTGACGGAATACGAAAAAAATTCCCGAATATCCTCCCGACCCTCCCCGACGTCAATCGCTCAAAGCCGACGTTTATAAGAAATGCCGACAAGACCATATAAGGAAATATGGCAGGAATAACTACAGACACGCAAAGTGAAAGTCCGCTTTTTATATATTCTGAAACAAGAGCCGAATTTTTAAGAAACAAGGCAAAAAACGTTATCCCCGAAAAGCAAACGGTAAAATCCTTTGCCGTAAGCTCAAGGCTCTTATATTTTTGTTGGTTTTTGCCCACAATCCTCATTATAACAGCTCCCCTTGCATAGAATGTCAATGACATTTTACTGTCTTTTTTTCACAATTATGTTATGCAAGGAGATTTACGTTTGAAAAATAACGCCAACAAGAAAACCTTGAAGGAAAAAATTGAGCAGGGACTATGCCTTCCCGCAGACCTTACCTCAGGTGGCTGCTTTGCCGAAATAAGAGGTAGGGGAAACGCCACCTTTGGCGGCTGCCGTAAAATTCTGCACTATACCCCCGAGCTTATTGAGCTTGAGGCGAAGGACTGCATAATTTCTGTCAGAGGCAAGCGGCTATGCTGCCGTTCCTTCTGCCCCGGCTGCACCTATATTGAAGGCGTAATTGACGGTGTCAATTACACGAGTTGCGGTGGTGACAGCGATGCTTGAGCGAATTAAGAACTCTATTTTAGGCGGCTGTCAGATTAAAATTTCTGCCGACTCCTCGGCGGATTTTTTGAACATCTCAATGGAAAAGCATATTCCTTACGGGAAAATCGAATGGTGCTCGGATTTTTTCGTCGTGGATATGCAAAGAGGAAAAGCAAAAAAGCTTATATCCGCGCTTGAGGGCGCAAATATCAGTCACAGCGAAAAACACTACGGTCTTCCGAGCTTTATAAAAAAATACAGGCATCGGTACGGAATTATGTTGGGCGTTGCCTTCGCCGTATTCATCGTCTGGCTCTCACAAGGAGTGATCTGGGACGTCAGAGTTTCAGGGAACCTGATGCTTACCGAGAACGAAATAAAAGAGGAGCTTCACGAAAACGGAATTTACCCCGGTGCTCGCATAGAAAAAACAGACGTTGACGAAATAGCCAACAGCATTCTCATAAATTCGAAAAACATAGCCTGGATGGCAATAAATCTGAAGGGGAACGTTGCCTATATTGAGGTCGTTGAAAAAAAGACCTTTGACAAAAAAGAAAAGACGCTCTCTAATCTTGTGGCAAAGGAAAACGGCACGATCGAAAGATTTGAGGTTCTGCGCGGGAAAGCCGTAAAGAAGGTGGGCGAGAACGTCACTCGCGGAGAGCTTATCGTCAGCGGAATTATCGAAAACAAGGCCGGCGAATACCAGACCCTTGACGTCCAAGGCAAGGTCTATGCCGTAACTCACCACACCTTCAATATCAAAATCCCTCTCGAATACGAGCAAAAAATCGAAAAAAACTCATTCTGTTCAAAGAAAACCTTAAACTTTTTCGGAAAGTCAATAAATATTTTTGAAAAGGATGCAAGCTCGAATACAGAATGTGTCAAAATATATAAGGAGGAGTATTTTTCTCCTCTCGGACTCCCCCCTCTCCCCGTCGGTATCACGTCCGAGCTCTCTGTTGAATACGAAACGGAAAGAAAAAAGAGAAGCGTGAAGGAGGCCTCGGATCTGGCCTTTTACGAGCTGAACCTACAAATATCAAATCAGCTCTCGGATGCCGATATAATGAAAAAAACGATAAGAACTGAAATCACCGACACCGACCTTATCTTATCCTGCGATATTCTTTGCTCGGAAAACATCGCCGTCAAGCAGAATTTTTTCGAGTAAGAGGACAAATAAAAACTAATCAAATTTGAAAGGCTTTCAATATGCAAAAAACGGTAACCTTTACCTCCCCCGATATCATTCCGAAGCTATACGGAGCTTATGACGCAAACATAGGCATAATAGAGGAGCGTCTTTCGGTTGAAATCGAAAACCGTTCAGACTCCGCGGGCGACGCCCTGCTTATCGACGGGGGCGCCGATAACGTAGCTCTTTGCGAAAAAGCGTTAAAATATTTGGCAGATATCGCAAAGCGCGACGAGCTCATAAGTGACAGTCAGGTAAACTACGTGCTTGACACTCTTATCGACGGGAACGAGAGCGATCTTATTCCCCCGGGTGACGACTGCATACTCCTGACTGCAAGGGGAAAGCCGATAAAAGCGAAAACCATCGGTCAGAAGAGATACGTTGAAGCAATAAAGAAAAATACGGTAATATTAGGTGTCGGCCCTGCAGGTACGGGTAAAACCTTTCTTGCGGTTGCGATGGCGGTAAAGGCTCTTCGCGACAAGCAGGTGAACAGAATTATCCTGACAAGGCCTGCGGTTGAGGCAGGCGAGCGTCTCGGCTTTTTGCCGGGAGATCTTCAGAGCAAGATCGACCCCTATCTGCGTCCCCTTTACGACGCGCTCTTTGAGATGCTCGGTGCTGAAAATTATCAAAGATACGTTGAGAAAAACACGATCGAGGTAGCGCCCCTTGCATATATGCGAGGCAGAACGCTTGACGATTCCTTTATAATTCTTGACGAAGCACAGAATGCCACTCCCGAGCAGATGAAAATGTTCTTAACGCGTCTTGGCTTCGGCTCAAAGGCGGTGGTGACGGGAGACCTGACGCAAACAGACCTGCCGTTCGGCAAAAAAAGCGGTCTTGCTGCGGCTGTAAAAATTCTTGACGGAATCGAGGACATCGCAATTCACCGCTTCACAGAAAAGGATGTCGTCCGTCACCGCTTGGTTCAGAAGATTATTTTAGCTTACGAAAAATACGAAAAGGAGCAGGCAAAATCAAATGCCGACAAGCCTCAATTCGTGAGATACAAAAAACAGTAGGAGCTTACTGATATGCATTTGAAGATATATTTTGAAAACAGCCAAAAAAAAGAAAAGATCACGTATTCAATGAAGCTGCTTATCCGTGCCGCTATTCTTGAAACGCTAAAGCACGAGGATTATAGGCGCGATGCCGAGATATCTCTCACCTTCGTTGATAACGAGGGAATCCACGCACTCAATAAGCAATACAGAAATATCGACCGTCCGACAGACGTTCTCTCCTTCCCTCTTTTTGAGTCGGTCACAGAAAACGACGACACTCCCGAAGGACTTGACGTAATGCTCGGTGACATCGTGCTCTCTCTTGAGCGCGCACGCGAGCAGGCGGAGGAATACGGACACAGCTTCTGTCGAGAGGTTGCCTTCCTCTGCGTTCACTCGGTTCTTCATCTGCTCGGCTACGACCACGAGCGAAGCGAGAAAGAGGACAAGGATATGCGATGCCGTCAAAGCACCATTATGGACAAGCTCGGCCTTTCAGTCAACACTAAAAATAACGGAGAAAATGATATATGAAAAAAACAGGATTTATAGCAATCGTCGGAAGACCGAACGTCGGAAAATCTACTCTTCTCAACGCAATTCTCGGAGAGAAGGTTGCAATCGTTTCAAGTAAGCCTCAAACGACGAGAAACAGAATTATCGGAATCCATACGGTTGGAGAAAACCAATTCGTTTTTATGGACACCCCCGGTATGCACTCTCCCAAAAACAAGCTCGGTGACTATATGGTAAACGCCGCCAACACAAGTATGCACGATGCAGATGCCGTTGTTCTTGTGGTTGAGGCGGGAAAGCCGCTGACCTCAGTTGAGGAAAACGTAATTACTTATCTTAAAAGCGCAAAGATCCCCTCAATTATTGCAATAAACAAAATAGACCTTTCGGGAGCGACAGAGGTAGCCGACACGATAAAGCTCTACGAATCGATCCACGATTTTGACGCTTACGTGCCAATGGCTGCAAAGAAGAAAAAGGGAACGGATGCCGTGCTCTCGGAATGCGAAAAGTTCCTTTGCGAAACGGATAACTTCTTCTTCCCCGAGGATATTGCAACAGACCAGCCCGAGCGTCAGCTCGTTTCCGAAATTATCCGCGAGAAGATTTTGAAAACGCTTAACAAGGAGGTTCCTCACGGCACGGCTGTCGTTATCGAGGAATTTAAGGACGAGGGCTCTCTTCTCCGTATCCGCGCGGAAATCTTCTGCGAGAAGGCTTCTCATAAGGGAATCATCGTCGGCAAGGGCGGTGCGTCGCTGAAGCTTATCGGAACTTACGCAAGAGAGGACCTTGAAAAGATTTTAGGCGTTAAGGTATATCTTAATCTTTGGGTAAAGGTCAAGGAAAATTGGCGCGACAGCGTTGCCGCAATCGGTAACTTCGGATACAACAAGGACGAATAAGCACACTTGATAAGCATATTCTCAAAGAATCTTTCAAAAGGAGGCGCAGGTATGGTCTTTACAACAGATGGTCTTGTCATTCGTGAAACCGCGGTCGGTGAGCACGACAAGATACTTACGCTTCTTACCCCACAGCACGGTCAGCTCTCCGTTTCAGCAAAGGGTGCAAAATCGATAAAAAGCAAGTTTTTGAGTACGGCAAAGCTCTTTACGTACGGAAACTTTGAGATATACAAAAAGGGAGACTACCACTATCTGCGTGACGCTTCGCTTATCGAGCCCTTTTTCCGCCTGAGCGACGATATCCTCAAAATGTCGCTCGCTTCCTATATTTGCGAGCTCGCAAAGGACATAACCGCCGAGGACGTAAGCTCCGTCGATATTCTCCGAATGACGCTTAATTCATTTTACGCGATATCAAGAGACCTTGCTCCTCTTCCGATTATCAAGGGCGTTTACGAGATACGCGCCGCGGCTCATTCGGGCTTTATGCCCGACCTTCATCTCTGTGCCGTATGCAGTGCAGATATGCAGGAATATACCTATCTCGATATAACGAACGGAAGGCTTCTCTGCAAAAATTGCCGTGACAAAATTGAAAATGAGAGAATGATGAGAAAAAAAAGCGAGTTTGACGACCTTGATTATGAAAATTACAAGGTGATTCGTATAACGGGCAGCGTGCTGGCCGCTCTTCGGTATGCCATATCAGCTCCGCCCGAGAGAATGTTCTCCTTTGAGCTTTCGGACAAGCATGAGATATCGGTTTTCTCAAACGTAACCGAGCAATACGTCTTATATCACCTCGAGAGAGGCTTCTATACGCTTGATTTTTACAAATCACTACAATAAATCTGGAGATACCAATGAAAATAAAGGATAAAATACTGACGGCTCTTGAATTTGATAAAATACGGCAGATGCTGGCAGACTGTGCCATGACGGAGGGGGCCACCGCAGAGGCTCTGTCCCTTACCCCGACAGATGACCCCGACAATATTCTCCGCCGTCTGAGAAGAACGACCGACGCACGAAGAATTTCTGACATCAAGGGTATGCCTCCGTTTGGCGACGTGCGTGACGTGGGCGATATTTGCGAGCGTGCCGAGAAGGGCTCTGTTCTCTCTCCGCGTGAGCTTCTCAGCTGTGCCGCAGTTATGAGAGCCTCCCGACTTCTGCTTGACTATATCCATTCAAACAAAGCCTTTACAACCTCAATAGATGAGATTTTCGAACGTCTTACTCCCTCTCGTCCGCTTGAGGATAAGATCACCCGAACGATCATCTCGGAGGACATCATCGCAGACGAGGCAAGTCCGACTCTTTCGGATATACGCCGTCAAAAAAGATTGACCAACAATAAAATAAAGGAAACGCTTCAAAAATACGTTGGCGGCTCTTATGCGAAATATCTTCAGGAAAACATAGTTACTATGAGAAACGGACGCTACGTTGTGCCCGTTAAGGTCGAGCATAAAAACGAGGTTAAGGGTCTTTTGCACGACACGTCCGCCTCGGGTGCTACGATCTTTATAGAGCCTATTGCCGTCGTTGACGCAAACAATGCTCTTCGCGAGCTTGAGAGCCGCGAGACACACGAAATAGAACGAATCCTCTCCGAGCTCTCGGGCGAGATTGCGGATATCTCAAGCACTCTTTGGCTCAATTACAAAAATATAACCGAGCTTGCGTTTATTTTTGCCTGCAGTGAGCTTTCGCAAAGGATGAATGCCATCCAGCCGAAGATCTCGGGCGACCGCACACTCTCTCTCCGCCGTGCAAGACATCCCTTAATTGACAAATCAAAGGTCGTGCCGATCGACGTCCATGTCGGCGACGGCTTTGACACCCTCGTTATTACAGGCCCTAACACGGGCGGTAAAACAGTTACACTCAAAACGCTCGGTCTATTCTCGCTTATGGCTCAGTCGGGGCTTCATATTCCCTGCGAGGAGCCTTCAAGCGTATGCATTTTCGACAATATTCTTGCCGATATCGGAGACGAGCAAAGCATTGAGCAGTCGCTCTCAACCTTTAGCTCTCACATGGTGAAAATCGTTGATATCACGAAAAACCTTACAGATAAATCGCTCGTTCTTTTCGACGAGCTGGGTGCGGGAACAGACCCCGTTGAGGGCGCGGCTCTCGCAACGGCAATTATCGAGAGCGTTCGCGAGGCAGGAGCTATGTGTGCCGCAACGACCCACTATGCAGAGCTTAAAGCATATGCACTTGAAACTGACGGCGTTTGCAACGCTTCCTGCGAATTTGACGTTGAAACCCTGAAGCCAACCTACAAGTTAGTTATCGGAGCTCCCGGTAAATCAAACGCGTTTGCAATATCGCAAAAATTAGGTCTGCCCTCCAGAATAGTTGAGCGCGCAAGGGCGGCAGTCAGCTCTGACAACAAGCGCTTTGAGGACGTTATTGAAAAGCTTGAGGCAAGTCGTCTCGAGATGGAAAGAAACCGCGAGGAAACAGAGCGGCTTCGTGCAGACTATGAAAAATTCAAGGAAGAATCCGAAAAAATTATAAGCCGACGCTTAAAGGACGCTGAAAACGAGCTTGAGCGAGCGCGAAATCAGGCTCATTCCATGGTGCAGAGCGCAAAGGCCTCAAGCGATTTTATCCTTGAAGAAATGAACAAGCTCCGCAAAAAGAGAGAATCTGAAAACCTCGGCGACGCCATAAACAATGCAAGACGCCGTATGCGTGAGCATCTTCGCGAAAACGAGGATAAATTCGATCCCGTAAAGGAAACCTCGAACGATAAATACGTTCTTCCCCGCCCCTTGCGCAAGGGTGACTGCGTTAAAATCGTCAGTCTTAATAAGGAGGGCTTCCTTGTTGACGATCCCGATTCAAAGGGAAGCTGCAACGTGCAGGCAGGCATTATAAAAATGCGTGTTAAACTTTCCGACCTGCAGCTTGTCGAGGGCAAGATTACTATCACAGATGCGGAAAGGAAGCAGAAATCGGTTCGTGATTATCAGTTAACCGTCAACCGAAGTTTCACATCCGAGGTTGACCTTCGCGGAATGAATGGTGACGAGGCTTGGTTTGTCGTTGACAAATATCTTGACGAGGCTATTGTGGCAGGCGTTTATTCTGTCAGAATAATTCACGGAAAGGGTACGGGGGCTCTCCGTCGCGCTCTTTGGACTTATCTGCGTGGCGACCGACGCGTCGGTGCGTTTAAGAATGCCGAATACGGAGACGGAGATTTCGGCGTTACTATAGTTGAATTGAAATAACGTTGTATAAAGAAAGGTAAAACGGCTATGAAAGAATTAAAAATGCTCGGAATTGACCTTGGCGCATCAAGCGGCAGAGGCATTATAGGAAGCTTTAACGGAGACAAGCTCACGCTTGCCGAAAATCACCGCTTCCCAAATGAGCCGGTTATTCAGAACGGAAGCTTTTGCTGGGATATCTTGAGAATCTTCCACGAAATCAAGACCTCTATCAGAAAAACCGTGCTTGACGGTGACGATATCGCAAGCATCGGCATCGACACGTGGGGCGTTGACTACGGCTATATCGACAAAAACGGCAAGCTTATGTCAAATCCCTACCACTACCGTGATGAGAGAAACAGTAGTATTATGGAATACGTTGACAAAATTCTCCCCATTCGCGAAATATACGGGAAAACAGGTATTCAGCCCCTTAATTTCAACACTATCTTCCAGCTTGCAGCTGATATGCGCGACAATAAGTATCTTCCCGAAAACGCCGATAAAATGCTCTTTATCCCCGACCTTTTGGGATATTTCTTAACGGGAAATGCGGCAACAGAATACACTATCGCATCAACGGGTGCCGTTCTTTCCGCAAGCACGAGAAATTATGAATTTGAGCTTATCGAAAAGCTCGGTATTCCGAAGAATATTTTTGCCGATATCGTCGAGCCCGGCTATAATCTCGGCTCTATGCTCCCGCAGGTTCTCGAGGAAACCGGCTCTTGTCGTGCAAACGTCGTAAAGATCGCATCGCACGATACGGCAAGTGCCGTAATTGCCGTCCCCTCAAAGGAAAAGAGCTTCGTTTACATAAGCAGCGGCACTTGGTCACTTATGGGCACAGAGCTTGCCTCGCCCGTAATTTCCGACGAATCCTTAGCAAACGGTCTTACAAACGAGGGCGGCGTCTTTGGTACGATCCGACACCTCAAAAACATTATGGGTCTTTGGATCCTTCAGGAATCCCGCCGTCAGTGGAAGCGCGAGGGCAAGGATTACGGATTTGCAGAGCTTTCACAGTATGCTATCGCCTCAAAGCCCCTAAAGTCAATCATCAACCCCAACGACCCCGTATTCTCTGCTCCCGGCAATATGCCC
>JAZRJC010000084.1:0-11516 GCA_045645605.1 Eubacteriales bacterium
GGAATTACTCCTTAAATTACATCTTGAATAGGATTCCGGCAATACATCCGACGAGCAGCCAAAGCGCAGGATGGAGCTTTGAGAGCTTTTTGAATCGGAGCAGAACGAAGATTACCGCAGCCAATATCAAAAGCTTTAAGTCAAGCCCGAAGCTATGTCCGAGGACGTTGAAGCGGTCGCCTGCAAAAAGAGTGGCACGGAAAATCCCGAATATTGCCACCGCAATAAGCGCCGCAACTGCCGGACGGATGCCCGAAAAAACGTTTTTTACGTATTTATTATCCTTAAACGCCTGAAGAAAGCGTGCAATAATCAAAATTATGATAATGCTCGGAAAAACGAGAGAGAGGGTCGCCACAATACCACCGAGAACGCCTGCCGCATTATAGCCTGCGTAGGTTGCCATGTTAACGCCGAGCGGGCCGGGGGTGCTTTCGCTGACAGCGATCATATTCGTGAGCTGCTCCTCCGTGAACCAGCCGTAGTCGCTTCTTGCAAGCTCGGAGAGAAACGGAAGCGTCGCAGGGCCGCCGCCGAGAGCAAATAAGCCGATCTTAAAAAACTCAAGAAAGAGATGTAAATAAACCATTTTTAATTATCTCCCTTCTTGTTTTCTGCCTTTTTCTGCTTTTTTTCATCTATAGCACCCAAAATGATACCAATGACGCCTGCCGAAATTACTATAAGTACGCTTGATATTTTAAGCATCAGAGAAATCAGAATAACGGCGATATAAATAACAACGGCCGCTATTCGGGTAAAGCTTTTTTTGGCAAGTGAAATAACGGTGTTCATCATAAGCGCGCAGACAACGGCACTGATGCCGCGAAGTCCGTGTGCAACGACGGGTACGTCGAGAATGCCACTCAAAACGGTTGCAATTAAGGTTATTATGATAAGAGAGGGGGAAACCATGCCGAGAGTTGCCACAATTCCGCCTAAAGGCCCTTGTTGCTTGTTTCCGATAAAGGTTGCGGTGTTGACCGCAATAATACCGGGGGTGCATTGACCTATAGCGTAATAGTCAAGCAGCTCCTCCTCACTTGTCCAGCCCTTTTTCTCAACTATTTCATTTTTAAGCATAGGAAGCATAGCAAGACCGCCGCCAAAGGTCAGCGCACCGATTCTTGCAAAGCTTATAAATAAAGACAGTAAACCCTTGATCTTTTCTTTCATCTGTTCAACTTTTTCTTTTCAAGCCTTTTTGAAAAAAGGCTTGGCGAAAAACTTTCCCTTCACAATGTTTTAGTTAAAAGTATATGCGTATTCTCCTACGGGAGATGAGCGTATTTTTCAGCCCCAAAGGCTTGGCGAAAAACTTTCCCCTTTACAATATTTTGGTTAAGAGTGTTTGCGTACCCCTCTACAAGGAGAGGGGGGAAAGTTTTCGTCCACCTTTTCTAAAAGGTGGCGAGGGGTACGGGGGCGAGGAGCCCCCGATATACGCGAGGAGTCCCCGAAATATAAACGGGACGGAACATCTCGTCCGTCCCGTTGGGATGATAGTTAATCAGTTGTCTTTCTTTGTATCAAGATAAATAACGATCTTGCGGTTATCCTCTGAGCCTATTGAGTTTGTCGAAACGCCCTCAATACCCTGAATTTCCGAATGAATAATTCTTCTCTCATAAGGATTCATAGGCTCAAGCATAACGCTCTTCTTATATTTGAGAACCTTTGTTGCCATGTGGTGTGCAAGATTGCGAAGAGTTTCCTCACGCTTTGCACGGTAGTTTTCGATATCAACCGTAATCTTGCAATATTCCTTTTTCTCGCCGTCAAACTTCTTGTTAGCTGCAAGATTTGCAAGATACTGAAGCGAATCAAGAGTATCTCCATGGTGACCGATAAGAACTCCTGCGCGCTCACCCTTAACCGAAATAAGAGTATCTCCGTTCTCGCCCTCGGTCATCTTGATATCAGCCTCAAGCTCCATATTTTTAATCAGCGTTTCAATAAGGTCGTATGCAGCAACGGCTCCGCGACTGTGTGCCTCATAGGACGCTGTGATTTTCGCGGGAGTAGAGCCGATGCCGAAAAGACCCTTCTTTGGTTCGTCAATAACTGTATATTCAACAGCCGCGGTATCGGGAGCACCAAGCTCCTTTACGGCTAATTCAAGTGCTTCTTCAACAGTTTTCGCACTTATTGTAACTTCCTTTTTCACAAGAACCTCCAAATAAATTTATACTCTGTTACGTTTTTATTTATTACTTTATTTATTGTCTTCGATATCGGGGGTTTCTTCTTTTTTCTCATCCTCGGACTTTTTGTCGGCCTTTATTTTAGCGCCGCCAAGAATACCACGCTCAGCTTTTGCCTTTTCAGCCTCTTCCTTTTCTTGAGCCTCAAGCTTTGCCTTGTGAGCGAGAGCCTTTTCACGAGTGTCCTCAAAATCCTCGTCGTCAATATGGTGAAGCGAGCGAACCGCTCTTCCGCTTGAGCCGATGACAGACTTATTATTTTTCGGAGTCTTTGCGTTCAGCTCTTTTTCAGCCGCCTTATAGTCCTCCTCGGTGAATTTTGGAACGGGCATAAGCTTTGTGAGAAGCATTTGCTTACCGAAGGTCAGGATATTCTTTGCTATCCAGTAAACTCCGATAGCACAGGGCATACTGAATGCGAAGAAGGTTGTCATAAGGGGCATTGTAATATCCATCATTGAGTTAGAGCAGCCCATATTTGCATCCTGAGTGCTCGGAGCCTGGTAAGTAAACTTACGCATAAGCTTTGACGAAGCAAACTGGAAGAGGAATACGAGCGCTGGGATAAGAATCATAATAAGAGTAGAGGAGTCGCTCGGTGACTTACCGAAGTTCTGACCGAGGACGTTAAAGTCGGGAAGATCGTCCTCTGACTTGATCTTTTCGCTAAATCCCTCAACCTGACTGAATCTCTCCGTGCCTATCTCGCGGATAGCCTCGATATAGTAAAGGTCGTAGCCTTTGTTGTTAACTTTGATTTGATCCTTTTCGTCCCTATTCTTATTATAGTCCTCAATAACCGAATGGATCGTAACAGCACCGTCGTCTCCGTTTATAGCAGCCTTATCAAGCCCTACAACGTACTGAAGCGGATTTGTTATAACAGACCACAAAATAAGAATTATGGGCAACTGAATAAGAAGCGGCAAGCAACCGCTCATAGGATTGAAGTTTTCCTTCTGATAGAGCTCTGTGACCTCCTGCTGCATCTTCTGCTTTGTAACAGCGTCGTCACGTCCCTTGTACTTGTTGCGGATAGCCATTTCCTTTGGGCGAAGCTTTGCTTGCTTTATGGAATTTTTCTGCTGCTTGATACCGAAGGGGATAAGAATAATTTCAACTATGATAGCAAAAAGAATCATAGCGATGATATAGTTACCCGTCAGATTATCAAAAAAGCTGAGAGCCTGACCTATCCAAGTCTTAATGGTATCGATATAAATCACATCCTTTACATATTATCATTGTCACAATTTCGCTTTTCCTTTTTCTTGCGTTGCTTTTTCTCGGGAACGGGGTCATATCCGCCGGCGCAAAAGGGATTGCACCGAAGAAGACGCCAAACACTGAGGAAAAGCCCCACAAAAAAGCCTCGTTTCATAAATGCCTCAATGGCATAGCTTGAACAGGTGGGTGTAAACCTGCAGGAAGGATTGCGTTTCAGAGGCGAAATGAATTTTTGATAAAAGCGCAAAAGCCAAATACAAATATATTTCATCCTTTATTTTCCGTTCTTTCGGGGGTAGCGGCAGTTTTTTGTTCGTTAAACATCGAAAGGCGCTCGAGGGCACAGCGAAGCTCAGCCTCGATCTGCTGCTCCTTCGCCCCGTGGCAACCGTCTCGTATAGCAAGAACCACCAAAAAGCCCTTTTTAAGATTGCCTTCTCTCTCGATCGCGCGGTAAGCCTCGCGGACGATACGCTTTGCGCGAACACGCTCGACGGCACCGCCGTATTTTTTGCCAACCGAGATTCCTACGCGGTTAATATACTGCTTTTTGGGGTTTTCTTTCATAAATCGCTTTGCGTGAAGGTCCTTGAGAATAAAGACTCCGACGCATCTGCCCGAATATTTCTGTCCCTTTGTGTAGGTTTTAGAATAAAGATGATTTTCTCTTATTGCAACGTTTTTCATTCAGAAAATCTCGCTTCCGTCATTGTTTTGGTGAATGGGTCAATTAAAAAATCCGTAGATATCAAAAACCCCGATTTCCAAGTGGCAAATACCTTTCTCGGTCATCGGTGGTTTTTATGTTCACAAAACGAGCGTTTTGCCGAAATCAGATCAATACTGAATTAGTATGTGAGTCTCTTTCTGCCCTTAGCGCGTCTTCTCTTAAGCACGTTTCTACCGTCAGCAGTCTTCATTCTCTTTCTGAAGCCGTGCTCCTTTTTTCTCTGTCTCTTTTTAGGCTGATAAGTTCTGAGCATATCTGCACCTCCTTAATTTTTTATCGGAAGCGTGTTGCTGTGCCTGTTGCCATGCAACTTTTTACGCTTTTACACAATGACATCCTATATTATACTGTATAACGAATGATTTGTCAAGTTATTTTTTTGAAATTCAAGAAAAAAAGACCGAAAATCTTTTGAAAGCCTTTGAAATCAAGGGTTTTGGGGGATATTATCGTTTATTTTTGGTGCTTTTTGCGCTTTTTTCGGCATTTTTTCCTCAAACGACGTAGAATAAAATGCAGAAGAAGTGGAAAAGACTGCCAAGGCAAACGAAGACGTGGAAAATCGAATGAATATATTTTCTCTTCTTTCCGAGCGCGTAAAGGACGGCTCCGAGCGAATATGCGACGCCGCCGAGAAGCAGGAAGGTCACGCCGCCGACACCAAGAGCGATAGCCGTAGTTTTTGCGGCACCCAAAACGCACCAGCCAAGACACAGATAGCAAGCAAGAGAGGGGTAGATAAAGCGTTCAAGGTCGATAGCGTTGAGGGTTATGCCGAGGGCGGCAACTCCCCAAACGATGCCGAAGATAGTCCAGCCGAGAGAAGCGTTCGCCTCTCGCAGGTTGCAGAGCGATATGGGGGTGTACGTTCCTGCGATCAGCAGGTAAACCGAGCAGTGGTCGATTACGCGAAAAACCTTTTTTGCCGTCAGATGAGGACGAAGCCCGTGATAAATGCTTGACATCGTATAAAGAACTATCATAGTTCCGCCGTAGATGGCAGAGCCGACAACACCATATACGTTATGATGAAGTGCGGCGAAAATGACGCAGAGCACGGTTGCAACAATGCCGATGCCTCCGCCGACTATATGTGAGGTCATATTGAATATTTCCTCGCCCTTTGTGTAGGAGGGGATGCTGATGGGGTGCTTTTTACTCATTGTAAGATCCTTTCTTTGCTTCGGAAGCGGGGGGCGGAATTACGACATTTTATTTATCATAATTTCCATAGCGGCCTGTGCGGCCCTTGCTCTTTCCTCGCAGCGCGTTAAAAATTGGTTGGTGGATATGCCTTGTGAGAGGCAGGTCGAGAGAAGCTCACCGAAATCGCCCCAGCCGAATATTGACACAAGCTCAAGGCTCTTTGTCTCGTCGATAAGCTTCATGATCTCTGTCGTGTACTCGGATTTGCTTACCTCTCCTATTTTTGCCGCTCTTATATCGGCAAAATCAGCCGACTCGTAAAATAAAATATTCAAAAGATTAAGAGCCGTGGGCGTAGCCTTTGCCGAGGGGAGCGCCGCAAATGAAGCACTCTCGGTAACTATTGGGCAGGAATAGGAGAGCTGCGACTGATAGAGCTTCGGCATAGGGGCAAGAGATATGTCCTTTCCCGAAAGAAGAGCCGACTCAAATTCTCCGAGCGTTGTCAGAGTGAAGAGCGGGTCGGACGAGCCCTTTTTATTTACCGTTTTTTCGTGTCCGAAAAGAGAGAGGGCGTTATCGTAGATGCTGCCTATAAGTCTGCTCTTGTCACTGCCCGTAACACAGAAATCCGAGATCTCGGGCATATCGGTAACCTTATCCGTGCGGTAGATCGGAAGTGCGCTTGAGAGGAAGAGAGAAAACGCCTGATCCTCATTTATCATAAGAAGGCTACTTGCCTTTTCATATTTCAGCATAACCTCGTAGGTGAAGCCGCCGTCAAGAATCGTTTTTGAAAGCTCATCTGCCGTTATTCCTTGAGACGAGAGCGTTTTGTTGTCAACCGACATGACGCTTGCGGCAGAGAGGTTTCCTGTGAGAGCGTCGCCCGTGAGGGCATAAAGCTTACCAAGAATAGAAAGCTTTGCTTGGGTGTTTTTGTCAACGCCGTAATTCTCGCCCTCCGACAGATATCCCTCTATTGAGGAAAGGTTAGCAAGCGCGCCTGTGGGAGCAAGAGAGGCGAAGGAAGAAGCCCCCATTATAATCATATCGTATTTTGCCGAGCCTGACAGATAGTCTGCCATAACGTCGGTCACAAGGCTTTGCGACACAATCTCGGTAACGGTTATTCCATATTTGCTTTTTATTCTTGCGTCTCGGACGGAAATCTCATCGGAAAGTACGAGACCCTCGCCGTCGGTAAAGCTCGATGCGACACTACTCTCGAGGAGAATCGTACAGCCCTCTCCCGCGGGAAGAGCGTCATTCTTTATCGACGCGGTCGTTTTCGGGGGGACAACCTCAAGTGTTGCGAAAGAAAGATCTCGGTCGTCGCCGTCCCCCTTTTTTGCAACGCCCGAGCTGCAGGACGTTATATTAAATATCGCAAGTAAGGCTATGGCAAGAGCCACTAGCTTTTTCGTTTTGTTATTAGTCAAGGCCATACCTCCCTATTTTAATACCTATATTATACCACAAGGTTGCTAAAAATGCAACAAAAACATAAACGGGAAGTCTTGTCGCAAGGGAAAATCAGGAAAAACAAAAAAACTATTGACAAAGTGATATCGTTATGATATCATAAAATCAATCAAAGGAGGTCGACAGAGATTATATGAGCGAGAAAATTATTGAAATAAAAAGCCTTGATAAAAGCTTTGGGGAAATAAAGGCGGTTTCGGATTTGACCTTTTCGGTGAGGCGAGGGGAGCTTTTTGCGTTTCTCGGTGAAAACGGAGCGGGGAAAAGCACGACTATCTCAATTATGTGCGGCCAGCTGACACCCGACGGGGGCGAGGTTTTTGTCGGTGGAGAGGAGGTCCGGAAAAACGCGCGAAAAATATCCGAGCGCCTGGGTGTTGTTTTTCAATCATCTGTGCTTGATATGCCCCTGACCGTGCGCGAAAACCTCAAAAGTCGAGCGGCTCTTTACGGCATTTGCGGTGAAAAATTCAAGGCAAGGCTGAAGGAGCTTACCGAGCTTTTAGACCTTGCGGAGCTTCTGCCGCGAACGGTTGGCAAGCTATCGGGAGGACAGCGGCGCAGAGTTGATATTGCGAGAGCGCTTTTGGGAAAGCCCGAGATACTGGTGCTTGACGAGCCGACGACGGGACTTGACCCGCAAACGAGGAAGATGATATGGGAAGTGGTTGCGGCTCTTCGGGAGCGTGACGGCCTTACCGTGTTTCTGACGACGCACTATATGGAGGAGGCGGCGGAGGCAGATTACGTCGTAATTCTTGACGGGGGCAGGATTGCCGCCGAGGGAACACCTCTTGAGCTGAAGAACAGATTCACGGGAGATTTTGTGACTCTTTATAACGTAAAAGAAGAAGAGGTAAAGGGTCTTGGACTTGATTATACGGCACTGCGGGCCGGATATCGCATATCGGTTCCGAGCACGGCCACGGCGACGAGCCTGATTCTATCAAATCCGAGCCTGTTTGTCGATTATGAAATAACAAAAGGAAAAATGGACGACGTTTTTCTCTCGGTAACGAGCAAAAGACTCATAGGAGGTGACTCGATATGAAGGAGCTGAAGGCGCTTATTGCCCGAAACACGAGGCTGTTTTTCAAGGACAAGGCGATGTTTTTCACGTCGCTTATAACGCCGATGATACTGCTTGTTCTATATATCACCTTTCTCGGCGAGGTGTATCGCGACGCGTTTCGGAGCGGAATGCCCGAGGGGATAATGATACCCGATAAAATAATAGACGGAGCGGTTGGTGGCCAGCTCGTCTCGTCACTTCTTGCCGTTTCATGCGTGACGGTTGCCTTCTGCGCAAATCTTCTGATGATTCAGGATAAGGTGACGGGAGCGAGACGCGATTTCGGAATGACACCCGTAAAGGAGTCGACCCTCTCGCTCGGATATTTTATATCAACCTCTATCGTGACTCTAATAATCGGCTTTGCGGCGCTTTCGGCGTCTCTCATATATTTGAGAGCTGTCGGCTGGTATTTGTCGGCGGCGGACGTTATGCTCCTTTGCCTTGACGTCCTGATACTCACTCTCTTCGGCACGTCGCTCTCGTCGGCTATAAATTGTCTGCTCTCGACGAACGGTCAGGCATCGGCTGTCGGAACGATAATAAGCTCGGGCTACGGCTTTATTTGCGGAGCGTATATGCCGATATCAAGCTTTGGAGAGCTGCTTCAAAGGATAGTTATGTTCCTGCCGGGAACTTACGGAACGGCGCTTCTGCGTAATCACGCGATGGGCGGAGCGCTTGAGGAAATGCGGGAGATAGGCATACCCGAGGCGGCTGTTGAGGGGCTTCGCGACGTTGTCGACTGCAACCTGTATTTCTTTGAGAAAAAGGTCGACACGTCGGTTATGTACGCGGTGCTCATCGGCGCAACCGCACTTGTAACGCTTATATATATTGCGATTTGCAAATTCAGAAAGAAAAAATAATAAACGGAGGACTTATTTATGAAAGAAAAGATACTTACAAAGAGAAAAAACGGAATGGCGGCTCTGATTTTGACAGTTCTGCTGCTTTTGGCGGCAACGGCGGCTGTGATTTACGGCGCGGTTTTGCTTGAGAACGAGGGCGGAGCGGAAGGTGGTGCCCTTCTTGCGTCAGGACTCACAATTCTTTGCTTTGGCTGGCTACCCCTTCTCGGACTCAAGGTGATAAAGCCGCAGGAGGCGCTCGTTCTTACTCTTTTCGGCCGCTATATCGGAACGATAAAGGAGGAGGGCTTCTACTACGTAAACCCCTTCTGCGTAGCGGTAAATCCTGCCGCTAATACACACCTCAATCAAAGCGGCGACGTAAAAAGCACAAGACAGACGGCGGCTCTCGGTATGTCTGCCTCGGCAGGTGCGGGTGCGGGCGTCGTTGACAAAAAGGTTTCGCTCAAAATAATGACGCTCAATAACAACCGCCAAAAAATCAACGATTGTCTCGGAAATCCGGTTGAAATTGGAATTGCTGTTATGTGGAGAGTGGTTGACACGGCGAAGGCTGTGTTCTCGGTTGATAACTATAAGGAATATCTGTCGCTCCAGTGCGACAGCGCGCTCCGCAACATCGTTCGTATTTACCCCTATGACGTAGCACCCGGAATTGACACAACGGGCGACGGCGTAGCAGACGAGGGAAGCCTTCGCGGCTCAAGCGAGGTCGTGGCAGGCAGAATCAAGGAAGAGATACAGAAGAAGGTTCAGGAGGCAGGACTTGAGATAATCGAGGCGAGAATAACCTACCTTGCATACGCACCCGAGATAGCGGCAGTAATGCTTCAGCGTCAGCAGGCGTCGGGGATAATCGACGCGCGCAAGATGATAGTTGACGGAGCTGTCGGAATGGTTGAGATGGCACTCAAGAAGCTTTCGGAGGAAAAGATCGTCGAACTTGACGACGAAAGAAAGGCGGCGATGGTGTCAAATCTTCTGGTTGTTCTTTGCGGAAACCGCGACGCACAGCCGATAGTAAATTCGGGAAGCTTGTATTGATATGAAGGAGTTTGAGGAAAAGGATAAGGGAAGCGAGAAGGCGAAAAAGCAGATACCGCTTCGCTTGTCCGCAAAATTATACGAGGAGCTTGCCGCTTGGGCCGAGGACGACTTCCGTTCGATCAACGGACAGATAGAATACCTGCTCACCGAATGTGTAAAGCGGCGAAAGGGGAACAAATAATCTTCCTTTAATAATAAAAAAGCAGCTGCGTGTGCCTAACACGCAGCTGCTTTTTTCATATAAAATATTATTGTCCATCAAAGAGAGGGGTTGAAAAATAACGTTCAGCCGTATCGGGAAGAACTGTAACAACTCTCTTTCCCTTGCCGAGCTTCTTTGCGAGCTTTATTGCCGCCGCAACGTTGGTGCCACTGCTTATTCCGCACATAATGCCTTCCTTTGCGGCAAGGTCGCGGG
The DNA here is from genome assembly GCA_045645605.1 of Eubacteriales bacterium. GTDB lineage: Bacteria > Bacillota > Clostridia > Oscillospirales > CAG-272 > SIG710. The sequence goes on from JAZRJC010000084.1 coordinate 10,202, forward strand.
CAACGGTTAAAGCCTCCTCGTCGTTGACGATACAAACGTCATCGTAAATATTCTGATTGAGAATTTCGGGAATAATTCCGTCCCCGATGCCCATCTGTAAATGAGTTCCGATAGAGCCGCCCGAAAGGATAGCCGCATTTTCGGGCTCAACCGCCCAGATAGTCATATGCGGATTCTTTTCGCGAAGAGTTTCGCCAATACCCGTAATAGTTCCGCCCGTTCCGATGCCTGAGCAGAAGCCGTCGATAGGGCCGTCGACCGCCTCGAGTATCTCAACGCCCGTAACGGAACGCTGAACGGCGGGATTTGCAGGGTTCTCAAACTGCTGCGGAACGAACACGCGGGGGTCCTCCGCCTTCATTTTGAGTGCGAGATTCAAGCATTCCTCAATACAAAGCCCGATATTTCCGTTATCGTGAACAAGGACAACCTCGGCCCCGTAATGGCGGACGAGCTTTCGCCTCTCCTCGCTTACTGAATCGGGCATAATTATCTTGACCTTGTAGCCGAGAACGGCACCGACGAGAGAGAGACCTATTCCCTGATTGCCGCTTGTCGGCTCAACAATTATAGAATCGTGGGAGATGACACCTCTTTTCTCGGCGTCGAGAATCATATTGTAGGCAGTACGGGTCTTAATTGAGCCGCCGACGTTGAGCCCCTCAAATTTAACGAGAATCTCTGCCGAATCCTCATCGACCATATTGCGAAGCTTAATAATCGGGGTGTTCCCCATAGCGTCAAGAATCGTGTTGCAAATCATATAAAAACCTTTCAAGCGTGAAAATATTGCATTTAATTTCGAAAAGCCGAATAAAAAAGCACTTATATTCTATATTGTATCATAAAAATTCAAATAATGCTACAGTTTTCTCAAAATATTTGGCGTTTTTTTGAAAAAAGACAAATCGGAAGGCAAGAGGACGAAAAATAAGACGGAAAAGGTCGAAAGGAAACACGGAAATAGTCTTATTATAACTAAAAGGAAGGAAAATTTCAAAGTAACGGAAGAAGCACGAGAAAAAACGCCGGACACAAGGTGTTTTGCACAATAAACGAGGCGGTATTTTGTGCATACTGCCGATTTGTTTGAAAATGGAAAAAATATTCATTTTGGTATTGACAATGAAAAATCCGCGTGATATAATCGTTGTACAGTGGATTATTGTCCAAAAAAATATTTTATGAAAGGAAAACACTATGAAAAACACAAAGAAACTGCTTGTTCTTCTTACAATGGTTGTTGCTCTTGTAGTAGCAGCTCTTGTTGTAACGAGCGCAGAAACTGCAACTTCGGGAAACGTAGATGCAGCAG
>JAZRJC010000085.1:0-15060 GCA_045645605.1 Eubacteriales bacterium
GATCAAATAAAAATAACACAGGAGGATGCATCTAAGCATCCTCCTTTTTACATATTCATATTTTTCATAGCAGTGAAAATATTTTTCGGGGCGGTGATGTCACCGCCCCGATATTCGTTTTATTTCAAGCGAAGCTTTGTAAAGAGTATTGTAGGCAGCATCCAGAAAATCTGGTAAAGTGCAACGTAAAGCGAAGGAATCTTAATTCCTGACGTAAACATTGAAAGAAGCACCATAATTACTACACTTACAATAGATGATACGATTCCGAAGTTTCTCGTTGTTTTTCTGAGTCTGTGGATACGGTTACACATAATTGCGGAATCCGCAAGTGCAGAAAGTGAATTTCTTGCAACGATACCGCTATCAAGACTATCAAGTTCCTTCTGCTCGTCAGCCTCAACGATGCTCTCCTTAACAACTCTTGCAGGATATCTTGAGAACTGAAGCTTCGAGAGAAGAAGATTTTCATCAATATTGGGGTCAAGCGTCTTGATTACAGTTTCAATGCCCTCCTCAGCAAGAGAGTTGATTATCTCCTCAAAGCTGTGGTCGATATCATAATAAACGTAAAGCTTTGCACTGAGTACGCCGTCAAGAGCAACGAAGAGAATCGACGTGCCCTCTCCTGCCATCTGGATATCAACCTCATCATATTCGGGCTGTATACCGTTATTTGACATGAAATCAGCCGAGCCTGCAAGAATTTTAACCTTACCGTCAACTATTGCTTCAATTCCGCCATTCTCAACGCGAACAAGCTTAACGTCCTCAGAATGTCCCATCTCGGCTGTCGCACCGATGAGTCTGTTCTTCAGAGGTCCGCCAATCTTTGAATAAAGGCTTGTAAGGTGATAAAGAACATAGTAGATCGCATTGTTGTCATAGAGCTTAATTCCCTTTGTTACAGTCTGCTCTGTCGGGAAAACGTCGCTATCGCCAAATACCATCGACGTAGCGTCGGAATATTCGGATATAGAGCCCTCTCCGATTATTGCCGCTTCTCCGCGGAACGCCTTTCTTGCGGCACTGAAGAAGGGATAGCTGTAAATAAACGCAAGAGATATAGGAGTGCAAAGAAGCACGGACAAAACAGAAATATTAAACGCCGTAACTCCATTCTTATTCATCACGAAGGAAAGAATTCCAAGTGCAATCGCAAGTGCTATTATCGGATAGATTGCAACATTGAATGCGCGCTTGTTTGCAGATGAAATATTAGTTCTTCTGAAGTAATTCTCAATGAAATTAACCTTCTTAATTTCAAGAACCTTATCGTCTGCCGGTGCTGACTCGACACCCGAGAATACTGCCGCCATATCAGCCTCAACACTGTGCTCCGAAGCCTTTCTGTTATAATACAGAGCGAATTTCGGACGTCTTGTTGCAATCGTATTAAAGGCGCGTATTTCTCTGTCAAGATCAAAATAATCACTCAAGACAAGAACCATCAAGCAAAGGGATGCTGGGAAATTATAGAGATAGAGTCCCGACGAGGGAGAGATAAGAGCCATAACAACGTCATACGCAACGGTTGCCACGGTTACCACTGCCGGTATCGAAGATGGGGATGGATTAAAGGTAATCGCATCCTTGAGCCCAACAAGCAGCTGTCTCCAGGAAAGTGCTCCGCAAAGCACTAAAAGCTGAAGCGAAAGCATTATGTGAATCACGGGATATCTGTGCATATCAAGCACGCCGCCCATCGTAAGACCGAAGGAGCTTATCGTTTCAAACAAGAAGAGTGCAACCGCGAAAATCGCAGTTCCCAAAAGACGCATTTTCATCGTCTGATGCTCTTGCTTGTAACTCTCGCCAATGCTTCTGTATTGCTCGTGACTCTTAAGTTCAAAGCCGTTAAAGGCATACGTGCTGTCAATATCAACGAAATCAACTATCTCAGCGTTCAGGTTGTCTGCAATTCTGTCAACCTGCTGCTTGCCGATCTGGCGCTCAAGCTCGTCCTCGTAACCAAGACCGAGCATAAGGTTAATGTCCTTATCGTCAAGCGTTTCATTAGAAAACGCATTTTCTTCCTCATCACCGAAGGCTGAAGCGTCGGGAATCGGAGGAGTATCGTCCTCGTTATCAAATGCCAAGGGATTCTTTTCCTCGGTTATGAAATATTCCTCCTCAACGGGAGCGGCACTTTCCTCGTCTCCGTTCTCGAATACGAAATACTGAGACTGGGATTGCGGCTCGGACTGATTTTCAGTCTCGGCAACGAAATCCTCATCAGCCGCATCTTCAAATGACATCGTCTGCTGTTCGTCTGCCGCCTCGAGTACACCGAGATCCTGCAAATCGGGAATTTCCGCATTAAGCAATTCGTCAAAGGCGTCCTCTGTCTGCTCGGGCTCAATATTTGACACAACGTCTGCCGAAGGCTCGTAGATCGGCTCATTTACAGGCTCCTGAATATCCGCAGCATCCTCTTCGGGTGTCTGCAATTCATCAGCTGAAAGCTCTGTAAGCATAGCGCCGTATCCTTCTGCCAAACTCTTTTTCTTTTTGCCGAAAAGACCGCCATTTTTCTTTTCCTTTTTAGGCTTTGCAGGGCTATAGCTTGCCGCCTCCATAAGATTTTCGTCCTCCTCGGGAAGATAAAGTTCCTCAGGCTCTGCAAAGCTGCTCTCCTCGCCGAAAACCTCCGTGTCGTCAATCACGAACTGATTGTCATCATCAAAGGATTCCTCGGGCAGATCAAAATCAGCTTCAACGTCAAAGCTTTCAATCTGATTCTGTGCCTCATCAAGCTCAAAGTCCTCGTTTCCGGCCTCGCTCTCGTCCGGCAGGAACTGCTTGAGCATAGACGCAATATCCTTATCGGGGTCGTCCTGCTTTTTAAGCGTCTTTTCGCCAACATCAGCCGCCCCCTCGTCGATTGGTGAGGTAATATTATTCTTCAGCTTGTTAACCAAATCATCAACCGACATTTCTCTGTTATTATCGTTTGTATTATTTGACATAACCCTACTCCTTTTATCTTAAAGACTGTTGGATGTCGTTTTATTTCTCTGTTGCTTTGACGCCTCAGCCAAAATAACGGCTGCGGCAGTTGAAACGTTAAATGAATTAACCTTTCCGTACATGGGGATTGAAACAATGTAGTCGCATTTCTTCTTTATAAGCTCGGAAACACCCTCGCCCTCGCTTCCAAATACGATTGCCGCCGCAACGCTCATATCGGTGTCGTAGTAAGCAGAGCCGCCTGCCTCTGCCGCATAAACCCAAACGCCCTTCTTTTTGAGAAGATCTATCGTGGAGGCTATATTTGAAACCTTTGCTATTGCCATATGCTCGATAGCACCGGCTGACGCCTTTGACACGAGAGGTGTGAGTCCTGTTGCGCGCCGCTTCGGAATAATAATTCCGTGCGCTCCAACTCCCTCGGCACATCTTATAAGTGCCCCAAGATTATATGGGTCTGTAATTCCGTCAGAGATTACTATAAGAGGCTTTTCCCCTCTCTCCTCCGCTATTCTAAGGATATCCTCGACCGTTGAATATTCCTTTTCCGCCGCAAGAGCAACAACTCCCTGGTGCGGAGCAAAGCCCGACATGGCGTCAAGCTTTCCCTTTTCAACCTCGATAACGGGAATTCCTCGCTCAACGGCTTCGGCAACGAGAACTACGATCGAGCCCTCACGGTCGCCGCGTCTGACAAGCAGCTTCCCACCCGCCCTGCCCGACCTCAAAAGCTCCCTTACCGCATTTCTTCCGATAACGGCTCCGTTTCCCGTATCCGCGTCGGACGTATAATTGCCTTTTTCGGTTTCACTGTCACGGTAACCTTTTCCCGAACCGTTTTTCGAGAATCGGTCGCGCCTTGTCGAGCCAAATGGCGAATTGTCGTTTTTTGGGCGATATTTTTCACCGCCGCCCTTTTTTCTGTTATTATATTCCATATGACCGCCTTAACGAAATCTAAAATGCACATAATAGTACATTTTATTATATTATACCACATTTTTTTCATTTTGTATATACCTAAATCACTTTTTTCAAAAAAATACTTTTTCCACAAAAAAATGACAAAATACACAAAAAATTAATGACCGTTCCTCTGTATTTTTGGCTCTTTCGTCAAACGCTATATACAATATGTACAAAAAAGTATATTTCCCGAAAAAGTTCTTGATTTTTTGCCGTTTTAATGTTATCATTAAATTAAATTGATAGAGGTGCGTTTGCTATCAGTATTGCGATACGAATTCGGGAATTCCGCAAGAAAGGAGCAGATGCCGAGGTCGGATATATCCCGAAATATATTCGGTCGGGGCAAAGACAGAATATGCTTTGCACTGTCACATCATTCATGTGGAGCGCTGTCATTATACATTACCGTATATGGTTGCGTTCTGCGCAACATTTTTTTATTTTAGGAGGAAGTTATGAAAAAGACTTCTTGGCTCGTGCCGCTTCTTGCGGCAATCATTATCATCGGCATCCTCGCGGCAGCCTTCTTCACCTTAGGTGAGGGCGGAGCGGCAGAAACCTTCTGGGCTCTTGTTGCACCCGTTATTGCTATCGCACTTGCACTCATAACGAAGGAGGTTTATTCCTCGCTCTTTATCGGTGTAGTTATAGGTGCTATTCTTCATTCCGGCTTCTCATTTACGGGAACGATTGACGCAGTTGTAAACGACGGCTTATCAGCAGCCGTTTCCGACAACGCAGGTATCTTCGTTTTCCTTGTGCTTCTCGGAATTATGGTTGCTCTCGTTAATAAGTCGGGGGCATCTCAGGCGTTCGGACGCTGGGCACAGACTCATATCAAAACAAAGATGGGTGCTATGCTTGCAACCTTTGTTTTGGGTGTTCTCATCTTCATTGACGACTACTTCAACTGCTTGACAGTTGGCTCTGTTATGGCCCCCGTTACAGACTCACACAAAATTTCAAGAGCAAAACTTGCATACCTCATCGATGCAACAGCTGCTCCCGTTTGTATGATCGCTCCCATTTCTTCTTGGGCGGCTGCAGTTTCGGGATGTGTTGAAAGTGAAACGTATAGCGGAATCGAGCTTTTCGTTCGTGCTATTCCTTATAACTTCTATTCACTTCTCACGTTCGTATTCATCATCGGAATTGCTCTCCTCGGCTTCGACTACGGCAAGATGGCTGATTTTGAAATTAAGGCTCAGAATGGTGAGCTTGGTAAGCTTGAAAGTGCTGAAGCAACAGAGCAGGAGGGCAATCCTCGCGGTAAGGTTATCGACCTTCTTCTCCCCATCATCGTGCTTATCGTCGTATGTGTAATCGGTCTTATCTACGTTGGCGGCTTCTTCGGTGTTGACGCTTGGGGCGGAACAGATAACAAGGGCGACTTTGTAGGCGCATTCGGTAACACCGATGCATACATAGGCTTACCTTGGGGCGGTATAATTTCACTTGTAATTATCATCGCTTATCTTATCGCACGCAAGGTTATTAACTTTAAGGAAGCTATGGAATGCATTCCCAAGGGCTTTGTTGCGATGGTTCCCGCGATCCTTATTCTCACTCTCGCAACGGCTCTTAAGAATATGACGGGACTTCTTTCAGCCGACGTATTCGTTAAGAATCTTATGGAGGGCGCTGCAGGCTCACTCTTTAACTTCCTGCCCGCTATCATCTTCGTTGTGGCTTGCTTCCTTGCATTCTCAACAGGTACGTCTTGGGGTACTTTCGGTATTCTTATCCCGATTGTTACGAATATGTTCAGCGAAGGCGACCCGCTTCTCTTCATCGGCATTTCCGCTTGTCTTGCAGGTGCGGTTTGCGGTGACCACTGCTCACCTATCTCTGATACGACTATTATGGCAAGTGCCGGCGCACAGTGTAACCACCTTGACCACGTTCAGACACAGCTTCCGTATGCAATTACGGTTGCGGCAATTTCCTTCGTAAGCTTTATTATAGCAGGCTTTATTCAGAACGTTTACATCTCGTTGCCTATAGCTGTTGCACTCACCATCGCAACGCTTATCGTTATTAATCTTATCACAAAGAAAAAGCAAAACGCATAACAAATATTAAACGTCGGTGGCTCTGTTTCGGCAGAGCCACTTTCTCTTGGAGCTGATATATGTTCGTATTGATATCCAAAGACATCTTTCTTTCGAAAGAAATAAGAAACGAATTAATAAAAAACAATCTGAATATAGCAGCCTTTAAGACTGTTGACGGGCTGCAGCTATACGAAGAAATCCACCCTCTCGCAATTCTTATCGACGGCAGAGAAAATCCCGGACAGCTCGATAACCAATGCAAAAAGCTGAAAGCTGTTTTCCCCGATTCAATTATCGTCGGCTATTTTGACCGCCCCTATAAAAGCAAAAACGTATATTCGAGAGTTTGCGGTATCAGAAGAGAGATAGTTTCCCCGTCCCCGTCTCTTGCGGCAACAGAATTTTATAATTACATACGCTGCCGAGGACTTATCTCAAGGCCCTTTGACAACGGAATACTAAAGCTCACCGAAAGCCATAGTAAGGCTGAATTTTTAGGCTTTGATATGTCATTGTCAAAAACCGAATACAGAATTATCCGACTCTTTACCAATTATCCCGAGCTTGAATTTTCAAAGAAAGCTCTGCTTCACCTTTGCTTCAAGGACAGTCATATTGCAGACCAAAATAACGTATCGGTTCATATAAGCAATATCAACAAAAAATTCATTTATCTCGGCGGCAGACAGCTCGTTATCTCCTCGGAGGGAAGGTATCGCTTAAATCCGTATATGTAAATAACACACCTACCGGTCATTTAATGGCCGGTTTTCTTATATCGAGGCTTTTTTCACCGGCTCATTTATCTATTTTTGTGCGTTTTTCTGCTTTTTGCGGCATATTTTTTTTGAATTTAGTGCATATAGAGGATTTTTGTTTTTCTCTATTGACTTTTCAAATCTTTGTGATAAAATATGGTGTGGTATTTATGAGGACTTTTCATATATGTATAAACAAATTTAGGCCGCACAGCGGTTTGGAGGTCTCTTTATGGAAATTTTATTCAGTGTAGCGATTGCTCTTTTTGCAGGACTTATTATGACAAGAGTAATTAAGCCCCTCGGCTTGCCCGCAGTAACAGGTTATCTTATCGCCGGTGTTCTGATAGGACCATATTGTCTCGGTGTTCTCGGAAGAGCTCTCTCTATAAATTGCCTTGGCTTTGCTTCAATGGAATACGTTGAGCGCTTCAAGGTCATCTCAGACGTCGCGCTTGGTTTTATTGCATTTTCAATAGGAAATGAATTCCGTTTGTCACAGCTGAAGAAAACAGGCAGACAGGCAACGATTATCGGTATCGCACAGGCGCTTGTTGCAACGCTTTTCGTTGATATTGCGCTCTGTGCCTTAAGTGTCCTTCTTGGCGAGAATGTGTTCCCCATGAGCGTTGCTATCACTCTCGGTGCGGTTGCCACCGCAACTGCTCCTGCCGCAACCCTTATGGTTGTAAGACAGTATAAGGCTAAAGGTCCGCTAACCGAGATTCTGCTCCCTATCGTTGCTCTTGACGACGCTGTCGGACTTGTGGTTTTCGCAGTTTCAATCGGTGTTGCAAAGGCAATATCGCTCGGAAATGCAGACGTTATATCAATTATCGTAAACCCGCTCGTTGAAATTATAGCATCTCTTGTTTTGGGTTCCATTATGGGATATCTTTTCTCCTGGATCGAAAGATTCTTCCATTCACGCAGCAAGCGTCTTTCCGTGTCGGTTACCTTCGTTATCCTGACGGTTGCTTGCACTATGATAAAATTTGAAATCGGCCCCGTTACCATCGCAACCTCATCTCTCCTCTCCTGCATGATGCTCGGTACGATTTTCTGCAACGTTTGTGAGTCCTCTGAAGAGCTTATGGACAGAGTTGACAGATGGACAACGCCCTTGTTTATTCTCTTTTTCGTTATCAGCGGCGCAGAGCTTGAGCTCAGCGTATTTTCAGAGATTGCCATTGTCGGTGTCGGTATCGTTTATATTATTTTCCGTTCACTCGGCAAGATTTTCGGTGCAACATTCAGCGCAAAGGCTACGGGGTGCGAGCCTACTATTGTTAAATATCTTGGCATTACCCTTCTGCCGCAGGCGGGAGTTGCGCTCGGAATGAGCGTTGTTGCGATGAGCGAGCTTGGTGACCTCCAGGGAAATATCGTCAGAAACATCGTGCTCTTCTCTGTTCTGATCTACGAAATCGCAGGACCTATGCTTACGAAGATGGCTCTTGTTAAGGCGGGAGAAATCATTCCCGAGAATCGCAAGTCATCAAAGCGGATCAACGAATCAAGAAAAGCACAATAATAAAATAATGCCGATAAAGACTATCCCGAATAGGGGTAGTCTTTTTTTATAAAGTAAAATCAGCCAAAAGCTATTATTTCTTCATTTTTTTCTCTATTTGCTCATATAAATTGAGTAACGCATATCTCGGAGGGAATATGGCAAGCACTGTTTTATATAGAGAAAAAAGCAAAACCGAGGCAATAGAAAAAAAGGGGCTTTCCGAAAACGAGGTTGTAAGCTCCCGCGAAAAATACGGCAAAAATATAATGACAAAAGCAAAAAGAAAGTCCTTTTTTCGGCAGTTTTTGGGAAACCTCGGTGACCCCGTTATAAGAATTTTGCTTTTCGCCCTAATCCTTAATATTATCTTCATCGTAATTTTTCACAGCGGCGACTATTTTGAAGCGGCAGGTATCGGAATTTCGGTATTTCTTGCAACCTTTATATCAACAGTCTCGGAATACAGAGGTGAGTGTGCCTTTTCCCGCTTGAGTGAGGATAGTGAGAGAAACACCTGCCGAGCAATAAGAGACGGTAAAATTACGGAAATCCCCGTTTGTGACGTAGTTGTCGGGGACACTATAATAATTTCGGCAGGAGAAAAAATTCCGGCGGACGGCATTCTCATATCAGGTCAAATAAGCGTTGACCAATCGGCAATGACTGGAGAGAGCAAAGAGATAACGAAAAAGCCGATTGGCAGAGTCCCCCTCTCCTCAACAAAGCTCACCCCCTCTCAAAGCTACTCTCTTCTCGGCGGATGTAACGTAATGAGCGGTGAAGGAGAGGCTAAAATTCTATACGTTGGTGATGAAAGCTTTCTTGGACAAATATCCACCGAGGTTCAGACCGAAACGAGAGAAAGTCCGCTGAAGCTACGTCTTCGCGCTCTTGCCTCCTCAATCAGTAAAATAGGATATTTTGCCGCCTTGCTCGTCGGGGTGGCATATCTCCTCGACGTTTTGGTATTTGACAGTGCCTTCCATTCCGAGCTGATTATACTCAAAATAAAATCTCCGCAATTCATTTTGACTGCCCTTCTAAATGCTCTGATGCTCTCGCTTACCGTAATCGTTGTTGCCGTCCCTGAGGGACTTCCTATGATGATTGCGGTCGTGCTTTCCTCAAACATCAAGAAAATGGTAAAAGACAAGGTTCTTGTGAGAAAACCGACGGGAATTGAGGCGGCGGGCAGTATGAACATTTTGTTCACCGACAAAACGGGAACTCTGACAGAGGGAAAAATGACGCTTTCCGAATTTTTGTTAGCCGACGGCGTCGAAATAACTCCTTCCGGTCGCAAAGCCGCTAAAAACAAGTTGCCTGACATAATGAAAATTATAGCAGAATCGGCTTTTTATAATACGTCATCTTCTCTTGTAACGAAAAACGGAAAAAGCACCGTTGTCGGTGGAAATACGACCGATGCCGCAATTACCGAGGGAATGATGTTTTATGAACACTTAATGAAAAACAACGTACAAATACTTGAAAAGATCCCATTTGACAGTGCAAAAAAATTCTCCGCCGTAAAAATCAAGGTGGAAAAAGAAAGGGTGCTTATAAAGGGAGCTCCCGAAATGCTTTTGCCTCATATTCGCGATGCATACGATTCGGACGGCAGAAAACAAGGCTTCAATCCAGAATACTTCAAGAGACTTTTATTAAAGAAAACGAGTGAGGGCAAGCGTGTGCTTTTGTTATGCGAGAGCATTAAAATGCCAAGAGGACAATTTTACGATATGACTCTTATCTGTGCCGCCGTTCTTTGCGACAAGACAAGAAAAGAGGCTTCACGCTCTGTAAGGTCACTTCGTGAGGCAGGAATACAAGTCGTTATGATCACGGGCGACAGCATAGACACCGCCAAGCACATCGGCGAGAGCTGCGGAATACCGACCTCTGCCGGAAGTGTTTCCCTAACAAGTGATGAGCTTTCAAGAATAAGCGACAAGGAGCTTTCCGAAATTATGCCCCGCCTGTCGATAGTTGCAAGAGCCCTTCCGTCAGACAAAAGCCGTTTGGTAAGGGTGGCGCAGAGCATGGGGCTTGTCGTCGGTATGACGGGAGACGGAATAAACGACGCACCTGCTCTGAAAAAAGCCGATATCGGCTTTTCAATGGGAAGCGGAACAGCGGTTGCAAAGGAAGCCGGCGACATAATAATTCTCGACAACAATCTTGCGTCAATAGTAAAGGCGGTGCTGTACGGACGCAACATTTTCAAAAGCATACGAAAATTTATATCTCTTCAATTAACTATGAATCTTTCAGCGGTCGGAATCTCTATGCTTGGGCCGTTTATAGGTGTCGATTCTCCCGTAACCGTCGTTCAGATGCTATGGATAAATATAATTATGGATACTCTCGGCGGTCTTGCCTTTGCGGGAGAAGCCCCTCTTCCCTCTCTTATGAAGGAGACGCCAAAGCGGAGGGACGAACTTATCATGAACAAATATATGATAAATGAAATACTGCTTTTGGGCGGATTTACCGTCTGCCTATCTGTTGCATTTCTGAAGGCTGCCAAAATCACAAGCCTTTTCAGATACGGCGAAAATAATATTTATCTGCTGACTGCATTTTTTGCCCTATTTATCTTTGCAAGCGTCTTCAACTGCTTCAATGCAAGAACTGACAGCCTCAATATCTTCAGAGGAATCGGCAAAAACAAAATCTTCGTTTTTATAATGCTTGCAGTTGCCGCTATTCAGGTTGCTTTCGTGTATCTCGGAGGAGAGGTCCTGCGAACCGCCCCCCTCAGTGCAAAAGAAATGAAAATCACCATTCTTTTGGCCCTCAGCGTTTTCCCCTTCGATTTTCTTCGCAAATGCTTTCTCAGAATTATCGGCTCAAAAAATATCGGCTATTGATACAATTTAATAAACAAAAATACGGTATATTTCGCAAGAGATATACCGTATCTTTGTTTGCAGTCAGACTGATACACTTATCTTCTCTTTGAAACCATATCAAACAAAAATGCACCAATGATCACCAACAGAAGACTCATAAGAATATTTTCCATAAAATATGTAAAGCTCCGCATAAGATAAAATGGCATATTTTCTGACAGATAAACCACATAGAAAGAAAAAGCGATAAGCACAAGGCTTATAAAAGCAAGTCCGACCGACAAAAACGTGTAAGATTCGCGGCTTATATTAAAAGCGAATTTTCTGAATACCCTCCCGATTTTATTTCTTTTATTCTGCATATTATGTATAACCTCACCAATTTGTATATATTTTTTTCGAATTTTTTCAACGCCCGAAAAATTTCTTTTTCGGAAAAATTATCAACAATATTATATCATATTTTTCATAAAATGTCTAAATGTAAATTTTAGCATATTCATATTCCTTGAATAAAATGTATATATTTTTTATTTTTATAATATATTCACGTTTATTTATACTTTTTATCGAATATTCATTTTAATTTATGTCATTTTTTGTTTGAATTTTGTATATTTTTGTAAATTTTGTTATATTTTTCTATTTTATGCCCTATTTTATCGTTTTTTCTTTATTTATTTCGATTCAAAATAATGTATAATATTTAATGATACAACTAACAGCTTTGGAGGGATTATGAAAAAAACTAATGGAAATCTTACGGTTATCAAACAAAAAAGAAGCATTTTGGACGGAGAGGTCTTAACCCATATTCTTGTTGAGGAGAAAGAAGGTTCTGCTTTTTCAATATGCGTAAAATATCGGGACGAATTTGTCAGAAGAAAAATTTCAACAAGCTATAAGGAGGGCGAAAAACTCTTTCGTCTTATTTCTGTCGGCAGAGTTACGCCCGTTACCCTTGACGATATAATCGACGATTGTGAAGCTTAAAAGTATTTTTTATATTTTATGTAAAAATGTCTTTACTTTTGGAAGAAAATCTATTATAATATTTGTAGAGATAATCGAAAGCAAAACCCCAAACCATATTTAAGCCGCAAAGGCACAACGGAGATTTACTATGAAATGCCCTTTTTGCTCTTTTCCTGACAGCAAGGTTGTGGACTCGCGCCCCATAAACGACGGCGGAAGCATTCGCCGCAGACGTGAATGTCCCGAATGTATGAAGCGCTTTACAACCTTTGAAACGCTCGAAACCGTCCCTATGATCGTTATAAAAAAGGACGGAAGCCGCGAGATTTTTGATAAAAACAAAATTCTGTCGGGACTCTTCAAGGCTTGTCAGAAGCGTTCTGTCAATGCCTCTGAGATTGCAGACGAAATCGAACTTGAGCTTATGAATTCCCTAACGCAGGAAATTACGTCAACAGAGCTTGGTGAGATAGTTATGCAGAAGCTTCGCAAGGCCGACCACGTTGCATACGTTCGCTTTGCCTCGGTTTACCGCGAATTCAAGGATCTTGACACATTTATGGCCGAGCTTCGCGCCCTGAAAAAATCAGAAAAATAAAATACCCCGACAGCTGATTGCCTATTCCCTCGCTTCAAGACAAGCATCTGTCGGTATATTTTTAGAGGAGATACATAATTGAATAACAATAACTTTTTTAAGGCAAAAATGAAAGAATCGCTATCCTCCGTTCTTCCGATAGCTTTGATCGTAATTCTGCTTTGCTTGTTTTTAGTGCCGATAAACAGCGATCTTCTGCTTTCCTTTATTATAGGTACCGTTATGATTATCGTTGGTATGGCGCTCTTTAACGTTGGTGCCGAAGTGTCAATGTCTCAAATCGGCAACCACATCGGCTCAAAAATGACAAAATCCAAAAAAATATGGAAAATCGTGATATTAAGCTTTATTTTGGGCGTTGCGATTACGGTTGCCGAGCCTGATTTGCAGGTGCTTGCCGGCAACACCCCCGGAATTGATACGACGGCACTCATCATTACGGTGTCTGTCGGCGTCGGCTTCTTCCTTGTTGTCAGTATGCTCCGTATCCTTTTCGGAATCCCGCTCAGATGGCTGCTCATCGTGTTTTATGCACTTGTATTTACGCTGGCGGCTTTTTCAAACAAAGACTTTTTATCTGTTGCCTTTGATTCGGGCGGAGTTACAACAGGACCTATGACAGTTCCCTTCATTATGGCTCTCGGTGTCGGTGTAGCCTCTATCCGAAGCGACAAAAATGCAAAGTCGGACAGCTTTGGTTTGGTTGCTCTATGCTCTATAGGCCCGATTTTAGCAGTTTTAGCTCTCGGCTTTATTTACAAGACCGATATGCGCTCGGCATCAACTATTATCGTAAACTCCTTTGAAAATTCTATGGAGCTGGGACACGGCTTTATAAAAGCACTTCCCGCGTATATTCTTGAGGTTGCAATAGCACTTTCCCCTATTATCCTCTTTTTCCTCGTATACAACGCCTTCGCCTTGAGGCTCAAAAATCGTCCTTTGCTTAAAATTCTGATAGGTCTTATATATACGTACGTAGGGCTTACTCTCTTTCTTGCAGGCGTAAACGTAGGATTTTCTTCTCTTGGCTACGTGCTTGGAGAATCAATGATAGAACACGGGCTTCGCTGGCTTATCGTCCCCCTCTCCATGCTTATGGGTTGGTTTATTATCAAGGCAGAACCGGCTGTTCACGTTCTCAATAAGCAGGTTTCAGACCTGACCGCAGGCTCTGTTTCGGGAAAAACGATGGGGCTAACCCTCTCAGTTGCTATCGCTATTGCGATGGGACTTGCAATGGTGAGAGTGATTACCGGCATCTCTATTCTTTGGTTTATTATCCCCGGTTATGCAATCTCGTTGATTCTTGCCTTCGTTGTATCCCCGACCTTTACCGCTATCGCCTTTGACGCGGGCGGTGTTGCCTCAGGTCCTATGACGGCAACCTTTATGCTGCCTTTGGCTATAGGCATCTGCACGGCAAACGGAGGTAATGTTATGTCGGACGCCTTCGGCCTCGTTACTCTCGTAGCTATGATGCCTCTGATTACCGTTCAGGTAATGGGTGCTATTGCTCTTGTTCGCCAGAAAAATCAGAAGAGCGTTGTCAGCTACTCCGGTAGATTCAGCGACGATGAAACTATTGAGCTTTGGGAGGTATGATAATGGAATTATTCTACGTTGTCAGTATCGTTGACGCTGCTAAAGCAAATGATATGATAAAAATATGCCATGAGCTGAAGCTCTCGGTGGGTCTTGAAAAGCTCGGCTTGGGCACTGCAAAAAAAGAGCATTTGCTACTTTATGACCTACAGAAAACAGACAAAGCAATTATAAGCACCATTGCAGGAAAGGAATCCTTATCCCAGCTGACAAAATATGCAAAGCTCCGTATGCTTATGGATATTCCCGGAAACGGAATTATTATGGCTATACCGATAAAAAGCGTAAGCGGCGGCAAAACCCTCTCATATATAACCGAGGGACAAAAGATAGGAGGTAACATACCTAAAATGAAATTTACTAACGAAATGATTGTTGTTGTTATGAACGAGGGCTATTCGGATATGATTATGGACGCCGCAAGAGAAGCGGGTGCTACGGGCGGTACGGTTATCCACGCAAAGAGCATCGGCAATGGAAATAACGAAAAATTCCACGGAGTATCGCTTGTAAGCGAGAAGGATATGCTCTACATTCTTGCTCCCGAAAATAAAAAATCCGAAATTATGAAGCTTATCAATCAAAAATGCGGATGGGAAACCGAGGCTGAAGCCTTCTGCTTTTCGCTCCCAGTCACAGAGGTCGTCGGTCTTCGAAAGTTCAACGCAGAGCAGGTATAAGCTCCCGTCAATCAATAATATTATCTCAACCAAATCCCCGTTTGCCACCGTTTGGCAAACGGGGGTTTTATTTTGACTGA
>JAZRJC010000086.1:0-39427 GCA_045645605.1 Eubacteriales bacterium
GACATGAAAAATTAACATTTTTTTGCTAGAATGGCTCAGTTGGTAGAGCAGCTGATTCGTAATCAGCAGGTCGTGGGTTCGAGTCCCATTTCTAGCTCCAAGCCCGTTTGACTTTGTTGAATGGGCTTTTAGTGTACAAAAATAGGAGAGGCTTTTATGGCGAAAAGAAGAAGAAGAAGAAAAACAAAAAACAAGGGCGTTAAAATATTCGGTCTTATCGTGTTTATTATTTCCGCTGTGCTTTTGACCCTCACAATGAAAAATCTTATTGACGCTCAAAACGAAAGAGAGGCGGCAAACGACAGGCTTGAGATTATGCAGGCAGAGACCGCCGAGCTTGAATTTTTTGCCTCAAACCGCCCAAATAAAGGCAACGGGGGAAGCACGGGCTCCTCAACAGATTTTTATGAAAAGATAAAGAGCGGTCAGTCGGTCAATATCCTCTTCCTCGGAAACTGCTCCGCAAGAGGCGAATACGGTTGGATTTCAAGAGGTGCGTCCTCCCTTGCGGCAAGATATAACGTAGCTCTTGGCGGAGGTAACTATACAAATTTGGGCAGTGATTCCTTTTTGGGATATTATCTGATGAACTCAAATATGAAGGGGCTTACGTATGACCTTGTCGTTGTCGTGTTCGGGCACGGCGAGGACACGGAAAACTTCCGAGTGAACTACGACGGCCTTTTTCGTTCTATAAAGGAAAATAACCAGAAATGCGAAATTATCGCCGTTATCGAGGCCGACAAGAACGGTTATAACGCAAACGTCGATTCTGTTCGCGAAATATGCGATCACTACGGCGCGTCGGTTATAGATATGGTTCAGTATTTCAAGGAGAACAAGGTTGACTACAAAAGCTCCACAAGCGACGGAAGAACCCTCACCTATAACGGCTGCAACCACTATATCGACGCTTTTCTTTCCACAATCGAGACAAACATTATCGAAGGAAAGACGGTTGACCCCGTCACAGAGGGCGTATATTCAACCTCGGAATGCTTTGCAGATTTTCAATTTATTCCTGTGTCTCAAATGACGAAGGCGGGCGAGAACGCCGTCGAAATAAAAACCAACGCCAAAATGGTAAACCTTATATACTATGATAATTATGCCGGCGGAGACATCACGCTTTTCGTGAACGGCAAAAAGGTTGAGGGCTTCAGAAACGTGGGTGTGCAAAACACGGCACGCAGCCTTAACAGAAGGCTTGTTTCACAAAATCTTAACGGAATCAACACCATAAGAATCAACTTCGGCAAATCCGACAATATTTCCAACATAAAAGGTATAGTCATCGGAGGATAACGCCATTGTCAAAAAGCATTCATAAGGGACATAGACAGAGAATGAGAGATAAACTTTTGGCGTCACAGCCAAGCACTCTCCCGGAGCACGAGCTTCTTGAGCTGCTTCTTTATTATTCTATTCCCCGTCGAAACACAAACGAGCTTGCACATCTCCTGCTGCAAAAATACGGCTCGATCAAGGAAATCATCAACACTCCCTCAAGCGAGCTTATGAATTTTCATCAGATAGGCGAGAATACCATTGCACATCTGAGTCTTCTGAGGGAGATCTTCCAGGGCTACTCGTCGGAGCCTTATCACAGACAAAGGCTTGATACCATCAAAAAAATCGAGGAATACCTCAGATGGAAAACGGACGGAGAGCTTTGCGAGAGCGTATATCTGCTTATGCTCGATAAGACGCTCGCTCCAATAGAATGCAGAAGAATGGCAAAGGGCGGCGATATGTCGGTGTCCGCAAACAAAAAAGCCTGCTTCTCGGCGGCCTTTGACGCAAAGGCGGCATACGTCGTTCTGGCACACAATCATCCCTCGGGTGTTGCGGCTCCCTCCTCGGAGGACAGAGCAGTAAGCCTTAGTCTGCAAAGCGGCTTTAATCTTTTGGGAATTGAGCTTATCGACCATTTTATTTTTTGCGGCGACAAGGTTATTCAGGTGCTGAATAACTCTGATATTTTTTAGTAAGGTCTATTTAAGGATTGCTTCGGGTTTTTTCTCGCAGCAGTCCTTTTTTTATAAAAAATCATTCGAACTATTACGAAAATCATTTACTTTTTCTGTTTTTTGGTGTATAATAATATGAAGAAGCTTTGTTTTGGAGGACACTTATGCGTAAAACTAAAATCGTTTGCACGGTAGGCCCCTCTTGCTCAGATAAAAAGACTCTCTCCGAGATGTGCCTTGCGGGAATGAACGTTGCCCGCCTCAATTTTTCACACGGAACAAGAGAGGAGCACCTTGAAAAAATAAATTTGATAAAAAGCGTACGCGAGGAGCTTTCGCTCCCCATCGCTATAATGCTTGACACAAAGGGCCCCGAATACAGAATAAAGACCTTTAGGGACGGGAAGATTTTTCTCTCCGAGGGAGATGAATTCACCTTCACAGTTGACGACGTTGAGGGAGACGAAAAAAGAGTTTCTGTAAACTATAAGAATCTTGTAAACGACCTCTCTGTCGGAGATAAGATTTTGCTCAATAACGGTCTCGTTCATTTTGAGGTCACCGCTCTTCGCGGAAACGACGTCGTCTGCCGAGTGCTTATCGGCGGCGAGCTTTCAAACAGAAAGAGCATGAGCTTTCCGGGTAAGGTTCTGAATCAGGTGTATCTGAGCGAGCAGGATAAGAGCGATATAAAATTCGGCGTCGAGAACGGAGTTGAATTTTTCGCCTGCTCCTTCGTTTCAAGAGCCGAGGACCTTATCGACGTCAAGAATTATATCGCCGAGATAGGTGGCTCGGAGGCTGAGCTTATTGCTAAAATCGAAAACCGCTCGGGCGTTGACAATATTGAGGAGATATGTGCCGAATGCAGCGGAATTATGATAGGCAGAGGCGATATGGGTGTTGAAATTCCCTTTGAGGAGCTGCCGTCGATTCAGAAATTCCTGATAACTAAATGCAGAATGCTCGGTAAGCGTGTTATAACTGCAACCGAGATGCTTGAATCTATGATAACTAACCCCCGCCCGACAAGAGCCGAAATATCCGACGTTGCAAACGCCGTTTACGACGGAACGAGTGCCATTATGCTCTCGGGTGAGACAGCGGCGGGAAAATATCCCGTGCTGACAGTTCAGACAATGTCAAAAATTGCGGAGCAGACAGAGAAATCTATCCACTACGCAAAGAGATTTTATAACAGCGAGTTCAAAATCAAAAACGCCGTTGACGCCCTCTCTCACGCAACCTGTGCTATGGCTATCGACCTTTCCGCAGGTGCTATCGTCGTTTGCACAAGGTCGGGAATAACGGCGCGAATGGTATCCCGCTTCCGCCCTCCCGTTGATATCGTCGGTATGACCACCGACAAGACGACCTGGCGAAAGCTGGCTCTTTCCTGGGGCGTCGTTCCAACGCTCAGCGAGGAGTTTACCTCAACCGACGTCCTCTTTTATACGGCGAAAAAGACTGTTTTGTCAATATTCCCCTCTCTTAAGTCGGGGGATAATATAATTATGACGGGCGGTATGACAAACGGTCAGTCGGGAAACACGAACCTTATAAAAATCGACACGGTTTGATTCTCCCCCGTGCCAACGACTAAATTCATTATACAATATAGTTTAGACTACAATTAAGGAGGATACGCTATGTTTGGAATAGGAAAAAAGCAAGTATATACGCTGAAAATAGAGGGAATGTCCTGCTCGCACTGCTCGGGAAGAGTGGAAAAGGCTCTTAACTCGCTTCCGGGTGTTCGGGCAAGGGTAAATCTCGATTCGGCGGAGGCCGTAATCGAAGCTCCCTCAAGAATAGGACTCGAAAAGCTTAAAAGAGTAATTGAAGATGCAGGATATTCCGTGCTTTAATCAAAAGAAAAACAAAAGGAGGAAAACCGAATGAACCGTCAGATTGCCGACCTGCTCCGTCCGAAGAGCTTTGATGAAATGGTAGGCCAAGCACACCT
This sequence comes from Eubacteriales bacterium, assembly GCA_045645605.1. Taxonomy (GTDB): domain Bacteria; phylum Bacillota; class Clostridia; order Oscillospirales; family CAG-272; genus SIG710. The sequence continues at coordinate 3,937 of JAZRJC010000086.1, forward strand.
TTTTGGTGAGAAGGGCGTTATCCGCCGCATGGTCGAGAGCGGAAGAATCGGAAATATGATATTCTACGGCCCTCCCGGTACGGGAAAAACGACAGCCGCAGGAATTATTGCTAAAATGAGCGGAATGACCTTCCGCCATCTGAACGCAACGACGGCGTCTCTCTCCGACATCAAGGAGATAGCGTCCGACACGGAAAATATTTTCGGGGTCGGCGGTATTCTGCTTTACCTTGACGAGATACAGTATTTCAACAGAAAGCAACAGCAGTCGCTTCTCGAATATATAGAGGATGGTCGGATCACCCTTATTGCCTCAACTACAGAAAATCCGAATTTTTACGTCTATAACGCGATCCTCTCCCGTTCATCTCTTTTTGAATTCAAGCCGGTGTCCCCCGCCGACAGCATCCCCGCACTCAGACGCGAGGTTGCCTACTTAAATGAAGAATCGAATCTGACGAAAACAGTCGAGAGTGAGGTTCTCGAATATATTGCCTCTGTGGCAAAGGGGGACGTACGTCACTCGATGGTGCTGCTTGAGAACGCATACTTCTGTGCGGACGAGGTGATAAAGAAGGAGGACGTCGATTCCTTCAATCCCGGTAACGGAAGCTACAACGACGACACTCATTACGACCTTCTCTCCTGCCTTCAGAAGTCGATAAGAGGCTCCGACCCCGATGCCGCAGCCTTCTATCTTGCGAAAATTCTCGCTATGGGCGATCTCATCTCCGCCTGCCGACGTCTTCAAGTAATTGCAAGCGAGGATATAGGTCTTGCCTATCCTATGGCGGCGACGATAACCCGTTCCTTGTGTGAAAGCGCGATAGAGTTAGGTCTCCCCGAGGGAAGAATACCGCTTGTGAACGCGGCGATACTTCTTGCAACCGCCCCAAAATCAAATTCTGCGTATATGGCTCTTGCGAGGGCGAACGAGGATATTGATGCCGGACGCGGACTTAATATTCCCGAACATCTTCGCAGTCCTCTCTTCAAGGGCTACAAGTATCCTCACGATGCAAAAAATCACTATCTTCCCCAGCAGTATCTTCCAAGCGATATTAAAAATTCGATCTACTACCGTTTTGGTGATAACAAAACCGAGCAGGCGGCAAAGGCATATGCCGAGGCCATCGGAAGCCTTAAATATAAGGACGAAAAATAACAAATCAAAAAAGGATCGGAAATATGCTTGATTCTAACGTAAAGAAAACACAAAACGACAATTACATAGATAATTACGCACCTATTATAGTTATCGGCGCGGGTCACGCAGGAATCGAGGCGGCTCTGGCGGCGGCACGAATGGGAATAAAAACCCTGCTTTTCACGCTCAGCCTTGACGCTATCGGAAATCTCCCCTGCAACCCCTCGATCGGAGGCACGGGAAAGGGACATCTTGTCTATGAGATAGATGCTCTCGGAGGAGAGATGGGTCGCGCTGCCGACCGCGTGACGCTTCAGAGCAGAACGCTCAATCTTGGCAAGGGTGCGGCCGTTCATTCAAAGAGAATACAAGCCGACCGTCGCGATTATCAAAGATATATGAAGCACATAATCGAGCTTCAGGAAAATCTTCTTTTGGTTCAGGCTGAGGTCACCGAAATTATAACAGAGGATATTGAAAACGACACGGATTCTCAAACGGGAGAATCAAAGCCGAGAAAGAAAATCACGGGAGTTGTCACCTCTCTTGGCGAAATCTGGCGGTGCGACGCGGCTATAATATGCTCGGGCACGTATCTTGAGGGAAAAATATTTGTCGGGGACAAAAGCTACGATGCAGGCCCTGACGGTATGCTTCCCGCAAAGGGCTTGTCGGCCTCTCTCTCGGAGAACGGAATAAAGCTTATGAGATTCAAAACGGGAACTCCTGCAAGAGTAAAGCGGCAGTCGATCGACTTTTCTGTGCTTGATATTCAGGAGGGCGAGAATCCCATAATTCCTTTTTCCACCCTCACCCCCGAGGACGCATTTGACAATATAGAGCAGACCCCCTGCCATATCGTTTACACGAATGCCGAAACTCACAAAATTATAAACGATAATATAAAATTAAGCGCGATGTATTCGGGTCAGATTCACGGCACCGGCCCGCGCTATTGCCCATCGATCGAGGACAAGATCGTCCGCTTTGCAGACAAGGAAAGACACCAATTATTCGTTGAGCCTTGCGGTCGCGACACCGAGGAAATGTATATTCAAGGCTTTTCAACCTCGCTCCCGACCTTCGTTCAGCATAAGATGCTCCATTCTCTCCCCGGCTTTCGTAACGCACAGATCATGAGGTACGCATACGCTATCGAATACGACTGCTGCGATCCGCTTCAGCTTTTCGCAACCCTTGAATTTAAGGAAATTGACGGCCTTTTCGGGGCAGGTCAGTTCAACGGCACGAGCGGATACGAGGAGGCGGCGGCACAGGGACTTGTTGCAGGTGTAAATGCGGCGCTCAAAATAAAGGGCCGCGAGCCTATGATCCTTACACGTCAGAATTCCTACATCGGCACGCTCATTGACGATCTTATAACTAAAGGAACGAACGAGCCTTACAGAATGATGACCTCCCGCTCGGAATACAGACTTCTTCTGCGTCAGGACAACGCGGATCTGCGTCTGACACCGATAGGATACGAGATAGGACTTATTTCAGACGAGAGATATGCAGCTTTCCTCCGAAAAAAGGAAAAAACCGAGCTTGAAATTAAGCGAATGAGAGAAACCTTTCTCTCGCCTGCCATAGCCAACCCCTTTCTTGAGGGGCACGGCGAGACACCAACCGCCTCGGGCATCTCTCTTGCCGAAATTCTCCGCCGTCCGAGCATCAGCTATTCTGATATGGCAGAGATTGACAAGGCACGCGGTGAGCTTCCCCACGCAGTCACGCTTACAGCCGAGGTCACGATAAAATACGAGGGATACATAAAGCGTCAGCTCTCCGAGGTCAACAGACACGCCTCGCTTGAGGTGAAAAAGCTCCCCGAGGATATTGATTACACAAAAATAAAGGGGCTTCGCATAGAGGCTATGCAAAAGCTCTCGGCCCTTCGTCCGATGACCATCGGTCAGGCGTCAAGAATAAGCGGCGTTAACCCTGCCGATATTTCGGTTTTGCTTATCTATCTCGGAATTAAGTAGCTTTTTAATCGTTTTTGTGCCCGATAGCAATATTTGTCCTGTTTTCCCCTAAAAATGTCTTGCAATATTGCTATTTTTGTCCTATAATAACACTAAAATTTACATTTTTTGCGTTTTCGCATAAAAATAAAACCCACAAAAAGAAAGTAGGTCTAACAAATGAAGAAAAATATAGCAATCGTCGGCTACGGCGGACAGGGTGCCTGGCACGCAGGTCACGCCCAGAAAAGTGACGTGCTTACCCTTTCCGGTGTATATGACATAAAGACCGAGCGACACGACCTCGCCAAGGCCAACGGAATCCATACATACGATTCGCTTGATGCGATTCTTGCAGATAAGGACGTTGATATCGTCGTTTGTGCAACACCCAACGATTCTCATAAAGAGATAGTTATCCGTTCTCTTGAAGCGGGCAAGAACGTTGTATGCGAGAAGCCCGTTGCTCTCTCTCTTGAGGATTTTGACGATATGTGTGCGGCAGCAAAAAAATCAGGCAAGCTTTTCACAGTTCACCAGAACAGACGCTGGGACGTTGACTTCCTTGCAATCAAGTCTGTTATCGCGAGCGGCGAGATCGGTGAGACTATCAATATCGAATCAAGAGTTCACGGCTCGCGCGGAATCCCCTCCGACTGGAGATGCCATAAGCCTTACGGCGGCGGAATGGTGCTTGACTGGGGCGTTCATCTCATCGACCAGATGCTTCAGCTGATCCCCGAAAAGATTACAAAAATCTATTGCGAGCTTAACAATATAACGACCGACGAGGTTGACGACGGTATGCACCTAATGCTCACCTTTGAGTCGGGCAAGCGCGCAACCGTTGAGGTTGGAACCTACAACTTTATCTATATGCCCCGCTTCTATATGCAATGCAAGAGCGGCTCTGCTATGATTGAGGACTGGCAGAAGAAATGTAAGATCGCGAAGATGAAGGCTTGGAATGAAAAAGAGGTTGTTCCAGTACAGACGGCGGCAGGCATTACGAAAACTATGGCTCCCCGCGATGAGATCACCCTTGACTCGTATGAAATCGAGCGTCCTTCCTCTGACGTACACGATTTCTACCGCAACGTAGTGAAGGCTATTGACGGAGTAGAGGAGCAGCTTATAAAGCTCTCCGAGGTTCGCCGTGTTATTCGCGTTATGGAGGCTTGCTTCGAGTCTCACGAAAAAAATCAGGCAATTATTTTCCCTGAGGGACTTTAATTCATAAGAGTCATATAAGAATAAAGGGCTTCGGCTCTTTGTTCTTTTTTTATTGACAAAAAAGAAGTTTTGACCTATAATATAGATATACATAAAATAAAGAAGGTGTACGTTTTGAAAACAAAAAATAGTATTGTCAAATTAACTGTAAGTGCCGTATTTGCGGCTATGGTCTTTGTTATGACCTGCTTTTTAATGATACCTTTGGGAAGCCTCGGATACGTTCATCTGGGCGATGCCGCACTTCTTCTTTCGGGTGCCGTTCTGCCATTTCCCTTTGCATTTTTTGCGGGTTTCGGCTCTGTTTTGGCTGATATCGTCAGCGGATATGCTATCTGGGCGCCTATAACGCTTGTTGTGAAGCTTTGTATGCTTATTCCTTTTGCTGTTTTGAAAAATAAGGAAACAAAGATTATCGGCGGAGGAACCGTGGTGGCTGCCCTTATCGCCGCTGCCGTAAACGTTGCGGGATATTATCTTGGCGAGTCGATTCTTTTCGGCAGCTTTGTGTCGCCGCTTTCGGCAGTCTTACCGAACACGCTGCAAAGCCTGTCGGGACTTGTCGTTTTCTCGCTTGTCGGCGTCCTTGCAGACAGAGGCCACGTCGTTCATAAGCTGATGAGAAAATTAAAAGCGTAATAAATTCTCAAGAAAGGTAGTCAAATAATGAAAATTCTTGCCGTCGGAGACGTTTGCGGTCAAAGAGCTGTCGAATTTCTCGAAAAGAATCTGCAAAAAATAAAAGACTCTCTCTCTGTCGATTTCACTATCGTCAACGGCGAAAATGCCGCCGATATAAGAGGAATTTCCGCCGCCGATGCCCTTTCTATATGGGATAGCGGTGCCGACCTTATAACTACAGGCAACCACGTGTTCGGAAAAAAGGATATTTTCCCTCTGCTTGACTCGGATAAAAGAATTATCCGTCCCGAAAATTATCCTGCGGCCGCTCCCGGTATGGGAAGCGCTATTCTTAATATTCTTGGCTACCGATTCCTTTGCATAAACGTTCAGGGCACGGTTTACCTCGATCCTCTTGACAACCCCTTTATCGCAGTTGAAAAAATTCTCAAAAGAGAAGAGGGAGGCTACGATTTTTCGCTTCTTGACATTCACGCAGAAGCGTCCTCCGAAAAAATCGCGATGGCACGTCACTTTGATGGGCGAATCAACATAATCTGGGGAACTCACACTCACGTTCAGACCGCTGACGAGTGTATTCTGCCAAAGGGAACGGGCTATATCACCGACATCGGTATGACAGGGCCCACCGATGGTGTTATCGGCGCGCTCGCAGAGCCTATCATCGAACGCTTTCTCACTCATACGCCCCAGCGCTTCTCGGTGGCAGAAGGTAAGATCCGCCTTTGCGGCGCTCTTTTCGAGCTTGACACAAGCACGGGCAGAGTTGTACGCGTAGAAAGAGTGGTCTTCGATGAATAATTCAAGAAATAATTCAAAGAATAATTCAATAAATAAGAAAACCTCTATCAATAATAAAATCAAACCCGACAAAAACAAGGCTATATATTTTTTAGCCGTTTTTCTCTCTGTTTTTCTTTTAGTTCTCGGATATTTTTATATCTCGGGCAAGGGACGCTTCTACACCCCGCCAACCGAGGACTATCAAAGAGCTGTGGTCACTGAAATTATCGGCACAAAAGAGGTGCTTGACCCCGAGAGCGTCCCGACCTATGCCGATATTCACTTCCGTGCAGAAATCACGGCGGGAGAGAGGCAAGGCGAGGTTGTCGAATGTGCACAAAATATGGATTATTACGCACCCTTTAATCCTCGCGAGGTATCTGTCGGCGATAAGGTAATCATCGGCATCTTCGGCGACGCCTCCGAGTGGAGCTTCGTCGAGTTCGTCCGTTCTGACGCAATAATCATTCTGTTGGCTCTTTTCGTCATTCTTCTCCTGGTTTTCGGACGTCGGAAGGGAATAAAAACCGTTGTCACTCTGACTCTCACGCTTGCCGCGGTCTTTCTCATCTTCATTCCGGCAGTTATTCTCGGTGAAAATCTCTATCTTTATTCCGTCTTAATTTGCTTTTACATAACCGTTATGACATTAGTTATCGTCAACGGAATAAGCCCAATGAGTCTTGCCGCTATGATCGGCTGTATCGGCGGAGTTCTTGCCTCGGCGGCAATAACCTTTATAACCGATTTGTTTATAAAGCTATCCGGCTATATCGACGCTCATTCGGTATATCTTCTTTACGTCGGCAACGGACTCGACCTTCGTGCACTTATCTTCGGCTCGATACTTATCGGCTGTGTGGGTGCCGTTATGGACGTTGCAGTCGATATCGCAGCCTCCCTCAAGGAGCTTTCGGTAAAGCTTGGCAGCCCCTCACGCAAAACCCTCTTCACTTCGGGAATCGCTATTGGCCGCGACGTTATAGGAACAATGTCAAACACGCTCGTTCTTGCCTATATCGGCGGCTCTATTTGCTCTATTATCCTATCGATTTACAATTACGGTGCGTCCCCCGTATATCTTTTCAATATGGAGCCTATAATAGTTGAGCTTCTTAAAATACTCGTCGGAAGCATGGGAATTTTGCTGACTCTGCCTCTGACGGCACTCGTGTCGGCGTATATTTACACCATTCCGAGAATGCGTGACCGTCTTGCAAGCGAGCATCGTGCCGAAGAGGGACAAAAAGGATCGGTCATCGTCGCTGACGAATATGCCGATATGCTTGAGGAGGCAATCGACAGCGAACCTGATTGGAGCTTTAAGAATGAAAATGAATAAATGCACTCTTTGCCCAAGAGAATGTAATGTTGACAGGGAAATCTCTAAAGGATACTGCGGAATGTCTTCTACCACAAGGATTGCAGGAGCTTCTCTTCATATATGGGAGGAGCCGCCGATCTCGGGCAAGCGCGGCTCGGGTGCGATTTTCTTTTGCGGCTGCTCGCTCGGCTGTGTTTTTTGTCAGAACAAGGATATCAGTCGAGGCGGACGTAATATCGGACGTGATATTTCCGACAAAGAATTGATATCTCTTATCTACCGACTGGCAGAGGAGGGCGCGCATAATATCAATTTCGTTACGCCGACTCATTTTTCCGACACGCTTACCAGAATTCTGCCCGAGCTCAGAAAAAGCATTTCAATTCCGATTGTTTACAACTGCGGAGGATATGAAAAGGTTGAAGCTCTCCAAAGGCTTGACGGCCTCGTTGACGTTTATCTTCCCGATTTCAAGTATTTTTCAGACGAGCTTGCGGGAAAATATTCGGCAGCTCCGAATTACCGCGAGACAGCGGTTGCGACGATAAAGGAAATGTTCCGTCAGGTCGGGAAGGCAGTTTTTTCGAACGGGCTTATGAAAAAGGGAATGATAATTCGTCATCTGGTGCTTCCCGGCTGCCGACACGACTCAGCGGCTGTGCTTCGCTTAATTGCCGACACCCTGCCTGTCGAGGACATAAAAATCAGCATTATGCGGCAATATACTCCCGAATTTGCACCGACGGGAATTGACAGCCTTTCAAGAAGAGTCACAAGCTTTGAATATGATTTTGTGCTGTCCGAGGCAGAAAAATACGGCTTTGACGGATATTATCAGGATAAGTCGTCTGCAACAAGCGTCTATACTCCCGATTTTTGTAAAATGCCTTTTTGATTTTTTATTTTAATTTGCATAAAAACCGATTTTCGAGAAAAACTATTGGTGTGGAAAAAACAAATAAATTTTACCGAATTTATATTGAGTCGCTTCGCGACGCAAAAACAAAATTCTATTTGAGCCGCTATGTGCGGCACGGAGGTTTTTATGTTAATGGATAAAATAAGCTTGGCACTTGCGATTATCGGTGCTCTTAACTGGGGCAGTATCGGAATTTTCAAATTTGACCTTGTTGCGTGGATTTGCGGCGGACAAGGCTCGCTTTGGGCAAGAATTATTTATACCATCGTCGGTCTTGCGGGAATTTGGTGCATTTCGCTTCTTTTCCGCGACACAGATGAAATTTCGTCCGATAATATGTAACGCGCAAAAAGTACGGGCTGTCGGCGGTTGAAAAAATACCCTCGACGCCCGTTTTACATATTCGTATAGAAAAATCAGACTGATGCGCTGTGGAAAACGCATGAAAACGGCAAAAATGCGGCTTGACAGCAACTTTTTTATAATTTTTGAAAAATTTTTATAAAAAAGTCTTGATTTTTTCAAAAGTATGTGGTATAATACATCCGTTGTGGTGATGGCCCGTTGGTCAAGCGGTTAAGACACTAGCCTCTCACGCTGGGAACATGGGTTCGATTCCCGTACGGGTCACCAAAAAACCTAAACCGATTTTATTCGGTTTAGGTTTTTTTAATAAATACTTTAACACAAAATAAAATATATAATAAATTCAAAACGAGGTTGTTATGGCTACAAAAAGTTTATCAATAAGAATTGAAGAAACGACGTTAGACAAATTACACGTAATTGCAGATTACGAGGGAAGAAGTGCCAACAGTCAGATACTTGTGCTTATCCGTGATCTTATCGAATCATTCGAACAAAAGCACGGAGAAATAAAAACAGGAAAAAGATAACTAATTTGCAAACAAATAACCCACCGTATAAACGGTGGGTTATTTTTCTTTTATATTCTCATATCGAATAATCTGAAAGATTGTTAATCTCGGAGATCTGCTCCTCGATCTCGCGCTTGACCGTAAGCACCTCGTCATAGAAGGCTTTGGCGGAAAGCCTTGTTGCTCCGTGTCCAAGAACTATTATCTGCTCAAGGCTATCGGACGTCGCAACCCGCACTCTGTATTTTTTGCCCATCTCGTACGTTACGCGCTCAATATAAGCGTCGGCAGCCTCGGCCTCCTTTGTGTAAACCACGTGAATGCCGCCAACCTTTTCAACAGAGCCGCGTCCGCCTGCGACCTTATACGCGTCAAAAACGAGTATCAGTCCGCATTGGCGGTAGCCTTGATAATTACAAAGCATATTGCAAAGCAGCTGTCTTGCAAGTCCCAGATTGTCCTTTGCAACCGACGCAAGCTCCTCCCAGGCGAAAATTATATTGTATCCGTCAACGAGAAGATATTCGGGAAGGGTAACGGGATCTTTTCGGGGTCTTGTCTTTTCTTTTTTCTCACCACAAACAACCTTTTTGCCCTCGGGGGGATTTTTCCGCTTTCTTATAGGCCCATAGGTCTGCTCAAAAATTCCGATAAGCTCGTTATCAAGAATTACCGCGTCCTCATAGGAAAGCCGTTTCTTTCTCGGCTCGGGTGCGCCTGCCGACGCGTCAGCACCCTCTCCCTCGTCATCGGTTTCACTCTTTATACCACTCTCAAGATGCATATAGTGTGGCACGTCCTGCCATTTGACGATAAAGCCTGCCCCGTTTGCACAGAACACCGAGTCTGCCGTGTTTTCAACGTCCGTCTCGGGGTCGTAAGACGCCGCCTCACGAACCTCGTCCTCATTGTGACACCTCTTATAGCCGCCGAATTTGACGGTCAGCCGTCCCTTGCCCTTTGTATAGGAGCTGACCTCTGCCGCATATCTTCTCATCTCGCATACGGGAGCCTCCCCCGAGAGAATTGCACGCTCGCCGTCATTTTCAATCTCAAAATTACCGCCCATCTGCGAAATATCCGTCATCGCACGGCCGATATTCTCGGACGGTATCTCAAGACGGAACGCATAATAGGGCTCAAGTATCGCACTCCTTGCCTGCATAAGCCCCTGACGGACTGCTCTGTAGGTCGCCTGTCGGAAATCTCCGCCCTCGGTGTGCTTTATATGTGCTCTGCCCGATATTATCGTAATCTTCATATCCGTTATCGGCGAGCCTGTAAGAACTCCAAGATGCACCTTTTCGGAAAGGTGCGTCATAATAAGCCTTTGCCAATTTCGGTCAAGCGTATTTTCACTGCAGATGCTGTCAAAATAAAGTCCGCTGCCTACCTCTCCCGGCTCAAGCAGCAAATGCACCTCTGCATAGTGTCGAAGCGGCTCAAAATGTCCGACGCCTTCAACTGTATCAAGTATCGTTTCACGGTAAACCACTCTTCCAGAGTCAAACTCCGCACAGATTCCGTACCTTTCGCTAAGCATTCGCCCGAGAATTTCAAGCTGAACCTCTCCCATAATGCTTACGTAAATTTCACGAAGCCTTCCGTCAAAGGAAACCTGAAGCTGCGGGTCCTCGTCCTCAAGAAGCTTGACCTTCGTATAGACCTCGCTTATGTTAACGTCGGGCGGGAGCTTCATTCTGTAGGTAAGGACGGGCTGAAGCGTTGGGGGAGTGCTGTCACTCTCACAGCCGAGTCCCTCTCCGGGATAGCTTCTCTCAAGTCCCGTAAGCGTGCAGACCTCACCTGCCGAAACAGACTCGACCGCCTTATATTTGTTACCCGAATAGATTCGTATCTGGTCTATTTTTTCCTCTTCACCGTCGATATGGCGGATAATCTCCTTGGTTTTGAGCCCTCCGCCCGTGATTTTTATATGAGTAAGCCTTGTTCCCTGCGGGTCTCGGTTGATTTTATAGACTCTTGCACCAAATTTATTATGATATTTCCTCTCTCTGACAAGAGAGGCAATCTGACCGATAAATTTGTCGATTCCCGAAAGCTTCAGCGCCGAACCGAAGAATACGGGAAAGATTTTTCGCTCGCCGATAGCACGGACAAGCGCTCTCTGCCGATTCTCTCCGCAAAATTCTCCCGACATATAAGCCTCAAGAATCTCCTCGTCACGAAGAGCGGCCTCCTCTGTGACCGCGTTGCTATGTGGGTCGGAAAAGTCAATACACCCCTCGCCAAGCTCCTTCTTAAGCGTCCTCATAATATAATCCTTGTCGAAGCCGCCAAGGTCTGTTTTATTGACGAATATAAAGGTTGGGATTCTGTGATTTCTCAAAAGGCCGTGAAGCGTGACGGTATGCGCCTCGGGGCCGTCTGTTCCGCTTATAACTAAAATTGCATAGTCAAGCACCGAGAGAGCCCTCTCTGTTTCTCCTGAAAAATCAACGTGACCGGGAGTATCGACAAGGGTAAATTCCACGTCACAGCAGATGAAGGACGCTTGCTTTGAGAAAATGGTGATTCCTCTGTCCTTTTCCATTATATCGGTGTCAAGAAAGGCGTCTCCGTGGTCAACCCGCCCATATCGTCTGACTGCTCCGCAGGTATATAAAAGTGCCTCCGAGAGCGTTGTCTTGCCTGCATCGACATGGGCTAAAATGCCAACTGTAATTTTCTTCATAAATTATTTTCCGTCACCGAAGAATATTTTCGCCATATCAGATGCCGAGAGCGTAAGGCTATCGCTCATAAATTCGGCACCGCCCGAAAGCCAGGAAAGACGCGACATACCGTTCCAGGTCATAAAATAGCTGACTCTCTTGCCGCTATCAACCAAATCGTAAAGAGAATCGAGGATATCCTTGCCCGAATAAAGCTTTGCCTGCTCGTCCTTTGACGCGGCCAAAAGCTCACTCAAAACCGCATATTCGGAAATCGCGATGGGCTTACCTATGGAAGCCAGCTCGCCTATCTCCTTGCCCGAGGACAAGAGGGCCTTTTTGTTTTGCGCATCAATATCCACGCCGAGAATATCAACGTATTCGTCGCCGGGATATGCGTAAAGAGGCGAAAGCGCCGCATCTGACAAGGCGCTATATACCCAGACCATATCAGAAACACCGCGAGAGGCAAAAAATTCGTAAGTATAAACCCAAAGCTCACGAAGAAGCCCGGCGTCAATAATATCCTCTCCCTGACGCGCGCTGAACCAGAAGCCCTCGCCGTTCATTTCGTGATAAGGACGGTACAGAACGGGAATCCCGTTATCAGAAAGTGCTTTCAAAAATTCAGCCTCAAGCGTGAGAGACGCAACAAAATTATCGTGTGCAAAATTGCCCTCTGTCAGAATCTTCCGCATTCCGTCATCGCCGCCAATATATCCTCGGCAACGACCCTCCTCCGTCCAATTCTCTGTCGGATTCTCGGAATGTGAGCAGATAGCTATAATTCCGCCCGTTGCCGCATAGTCGTAAAGCTCGCAGATAGCCTGACTCCTCTCGGCTCCGCCAAGACGCGAAAGATAAAGCCCGTATTCGCCCAAATCAACGCCGAGCATCGCAGGATATTCGCCCGTTGCCCTCTTGAATTCCTCAAGAGCGTATTTCGGCATCGCCTGTGAGCCGCCAAGCTGCTCGCCTATAATTATTTTGTCTTTATCCTCATAAACGTCGGTAATAGCCTCGCGAAGCTGCTCCCTCGTGTATATACGAGCACCCTCCACCGAAAGATCAACGCAATCGGCAAATCTTATATCGTACGAGCCCCCCGACGGCTTCATTTTTTTGAAAAAGTCGCCCAAAAAATACTCAAGGGCCGTATCAAAGGTTTTATAGCTTCCGTAAACTGTCAGATTTCCCTTCGCGTCAAGCCTTGTGCCGTAGTGGTTTACCAGAGTATGCGAATTGTCGAAAATAATATATTTTCCGGTATCGCCAAGCTCCTCGGCAATACCGAGGCTCGTTCCGATTACCTTTTCAAGAATTTCGTCGCTTATACATCCGAGGTCAATCTCCTCGTCGGTCGAATAGAGCTTATATTTTGAAATGTCAACTCCCGAGATTGAAAGGCTCTCAAAAAGATGCTCGCGAATAAAGAGATATCCGTCACCCTTTGGATATTTAGCGACTGCATTCAGGGCGTCAAGGAAGTTTTCGGTATAAAATTCAACTGCCGCCGCCGTTGCTCGCTCACTGCCCCCGACGATAACTAACTTCTTGCCAACCATTTTGATTATGAAGTCCTCAACGCCAAGCCCCTTGGAGCAATCAATACTTTCCTCGCGTTCGCTGACACCAACGAGAATTTCCTTATCCTGTATCTCTCGTCCCGTCTCGCCCTGCCAATCGGTTCCGAGAGCAAGATCTATGCCGGTTGCTTTTTTGATAGCATCTCGCAGAGAGGTGGCCGTCTGCTTTTCCTCCTTCGTTCCCGTGTCGCTTCTGATAATGCAGTATTCCGATAGGTTTTCGAGATATTCAAGCTCAACAGCCCCTCGAGAGTCCTCAAGTACCCCTCCGTCATTCTCTCCCGAAAAATCAAATCTGTTATTGTTCTGCTTCAGATTTGAGCAGGATATGACAGAAAAGGAAAGCAGGAGAATTATTCCCGCCGCAAAAAGTCTATTTATAATTTTATTACTCATTAATATAAAATCCTTTCCTCGTTTCTGCCTATATGGTATCATAAAAAAGACTCGATGTCAACCGAAATCAAAGAAATACGAAAAATAAAAAAGCTGATTGCTCAGCTTTTCTTTGTGTGATTATTTTTTATATGACAGAAAGGGGCATATCTCTATGCCCTTTGAATTTTCACATATTTTATTCAAACGTCTCGGAAATCAAGCAAACAAGAGATCCCCTGCGTCAACTTCCATATCAGATCCTATACTCGCGCCGTCTGTATTGCCGAGATCGAGAGCAATAACTTGTGCCAACGGTGAAATATACTCCTTCATAACAACCTCCTTCGGGGGGACTAAACATACTTTCATCGTAATTATATCGTCTTTTCTTCCTTTTGTCAATAGGTTTTTGAAAAATTTTTATTTTTTCTGTGAAAATCTTTTTGTTCTTCGTTTTCTTTAATTTGTCATTTATTCTGCCGCTCTGCCGTTGGCTTTTCCCTCGACAACACTCATCTCAATTCTTCTGGTCGGTATATCGGACGCCTCTATTTTGACACGGACAGCCTGCCCCAGTCGGTAGCTCCTTCTTCCCGACGTAAGAGTATAGCTTTTTTCATCAAAGCTAAATCTGCCGCCGAGTGCTTCAAGCGGAACAAGACCCTCAACCGTGTTCGGAAGGCTTACGAATATGCCAAAGGCGGTAACAGAGCTGACGACGCCGTCATATTCCTCCCCATCCTTGTCCGACATATAGACCACCTTATACAGATCGTCGATCTCACGCTCCGCATACAGCGCGCGAAGCTCGTTTTCGCTTGATTTTACGGCACTCTCCTCGGCAAATTTTTCAAAATGCTCAAGCGTCGAGCCGTCAAGCTCTCCTCGGAGCACCTTTTTTACAATTCTGTGAACCGAAAGGTCGGGATAGCGCCGGATAGGAGAGGTGAAATGGCAGTAAAGATCAATAGCAAGACCGAAATGAGGCTTTGGGGCAGCCGAATATTTCGCCTTACTCATCGAACGAAGCATAACGGCCGAAAGAACTGCCGACAGCTCCTTTTCTCTCGCCTCCGAGAGTACTGCAGAGAAGGCAGATGGATAGAGTCGGGTCGCTCGGAGTGGACGAATATCAAGACCGAGGTTTTGCGCAAACTCAGTGAAGGAATGAAGCTTATCTGGAGAGGGTGGCTCGTGTACGCGGTAAACGCAGGGAAGCGACATTTGCGTAAGCCAGGTTGCAACAGCCTCGTTTGCACAAAGCATAAACTGCTCGATAAGTCTCTCTGCGTCGCCTCTCTCGCGCGGAATAATATCTATAGGATAGCCGTTTTTGTCAACGAGAATCTTTGCCTCCTCTGTATCAAGCTCAACAGCTCCTCTTGCCGCGGCTCTTTTCGCAAGAATTAAGTATAGCTCTTTCATTATGCGAAGGCTTGGCAGGGCTTTTTCGTATTTTTTGCCGATCTCCTCATCTGCCTCGCCCGACAAAATCTTGTTTACCTCACTGTAATAGCCGTGAACGCAGGAGGAAATTACACTCTCGCAAAGGTCAACGTCAAGAATCGCGCCCTTGCCGTCAAGCGAGATAAACGCCGAGAGGGCATAGCAGTCCTTGCCCGAATCAAGAGAGCAAGCCCCGTTTGAGAGGGCGCGCGGCAGCATTGGAACGACCTTATCGGTAAAATAAACGCTCGTTCCTCTTGCCATAGCTTCCTTATCGATGGCCGATTTTTCCCTTACGTACTCGGAAACGTCCGCAATATGAACGCCTAAAATATAGCCGTCATCGGTTTTCTCAATAGAAATTGCGTCGTCAAGGTCCTTTGCGTCCTCTCCGTCAATCGTGAAAATTATCTTGTCACGAAGGTCTCGGCGGCCGTCTGTCGAAATCTCTCGGCGTGCTTCGATTCCAGCCTCACGCTGGGCGTCCTCGGGGAATTCGGGATTGATGTTATATTCAGCAAGAATTGCGGCGTAATTTGCCTCCCTCGTTCCGCTGTCCCCAAAATTTGATATAATTTCACCTACCATATCCGAATTGCGGGACGGATATTTTACGATCTCAACCTCAACTTTATCGCCGTCCTTCAGGGCGGAATTTCCGTGCGTGGGAATATAAACGGTATATGGGATTTTGCCTGAATCGGGCGCGAGGGTAACAACACGGCGTCTTTTTCTTCCGTGAAACGAGATATCAATATTGAGAACACCGATTATTTTCTTGTTTTTCTCGGCTCTCTCAACTATTCTTACAATCTCTCCGTCGCTACCTTCAGGATGTCTTTTTTCTTTTGCAACAGGAATGAGCCGCCCGCCCCTTCCTCGACGGAGCTTGCTTTTATCAAAATGCTCGTGGCTCTTCCTTTTATCGTAGGGCTCACTTCTTCTGACGAGAACTCTGTCGCCGTCGATGGCATACATCGTTTTGTCGGACGAGATAAAAATGTCGTCGCCGCCCCTTGCTTCAGCGCCCTCGGGAGTTACAAAGCCGTAGCTTTTGCTTGTGCCTCTGTATGTTCCCATAACAAGTCCTGACGCCTCGGGGGTCATTATTTTGCCGCGTTTTGTGCAAACGCAAAGGCCATCGCGCTCCATTTGGGCAAGAGAGTCATAAAAGTCGTCAAGCTCTGATGCCTCGATGCCCAAAGCCACTGATAAGTCCTCTGCCTTTTGAGGAATATATCCCTCGGATTTTATTTCTTCTTCGATCAGATGTCTATATTTTTCCTTCATTTTTTCTCCGTTTTACCTTGTTTTTGGGGGATAAATATATTTAATATATTTTCTGCAAAAAGCGTTTATTCTATACTTTTTGAGTATCTTTTTGATTGGGGGGGCTTATTTTCTATAAAAACTCCGCAAAGCTTTATGTAGCGAGCAAATTAAAAACCCACCCAAGGTGAAAGTTTTTGGCCAAGCCTTTTTTCAAAAAGGCGGCGAGGGGCACGGGGGCGAGGAGCCCCCGAAACAAAGAGCTCCCGATTATAAAAGCAGGGATTTTAGTTCTTTTGCGTTCTCTGCTGCGAGAGATATTTTATGTGTTTGTTCGATTTCCTCTCTTGTGCGGAAACCCCAGAGCACCGAAATGCACGGCAGACCGCTATTTTCGGCGGTTTCTATATCAACCGCCGAGTCGCCGACGAAAACCGCCTCATCCTTATTTACGCGAAGCTCACGGAGAGCAATTTCGGCCATATCGGGAGCAGGCTTTCTTCTGACGCCGCGCGCCTCCATCTCGCCAACCGAAAAATCCACGAGATTCGGGAAAAATTTTTCTGTAAGGCCACGAAGAGCCGAGTCCTCCTTATTTGAAACGACCGCTATCAGATATCCCGCCTTTTTCAGCTCGGACAAAAGCTCGGGTATTCCGTCGTACGGCCTCGTTACCTCGGCGCTATTTTTCTTATAATGCTCATCAAAGAGGGCAACCAGCTCGGAAAACCTCGGGTTTTCCTCTCCTCCCTCAATACAGCGACTGATAGTTTTCTTTATTCCGTTTCCGATAGCCAGACGAATAAACTCCTCGCTTTTTTCCTCCATACCGCACACGGAAAGTGCATAATTTACACTACTGCAAAGGTCGGGAAGGGTTTTGAGAAGCGTGCCGTCAAGGTCAAAAAGCACCGCCTTATATTTGAGGTTATAATTCGTTTTTGCCTCGTTTTCCGTGTTCTTATCCTTTTTATTCATTATTGCGATACCCAAAATTAAAATAGCAACCCCTGCAACTATACTTGCCCGAAGCTCCTCTCCGTATGCGGCAACGCCCAAAAGGGTCGCAACGCAAGGCTCAAGGGTTGCAACGACAGACGCGTGGCTATTATCAACCCTCTTCATTCCCTCCGTATAAAGCACGAAGGGCATAGTACAGCAAACAAGGCCAAGTCCCGCCGACAGAAAAATCGTCTTTATGCCAAACGAGGACACTATCCCCTCCATATCGGCAAAGGGCATGGCTGTGAGCGTAAAAAACACGAAGGAATAGAATGATATCGTCATTGAATCGTATCCCTTATTGAGCGCTATTCTGCTGAAAATGCTATAAGAGGCGTAGCTTATACCCGACCCGATACCAAAAAGAATACCGACCAGCGAATATTTCTGCTCACCCTCAAAGATACCGCAAACCAAGGCACAGCCGACGAAGGTCAAAAGAATAGCCAACCATTTTTTGCCCGTCATTCTCTCCCCGAAAATGAGTGCGGACAAAAGAGTGACCACAGCCGGAGCAACGTATATAAGCACCGACGACACCGCAAGTGACGTGTGCTTCATTGAATAGAAATAGAAAAAGGTCATAAAGAAGATACTGAAAACCCCCGAGCATAAAAAGCACCACAAATCCTTTAGCCTGATTTTGAGGGCGCTTCTTTTGGTCAGGAGCAAAAACATTCCGAGCGTTATAACGGCAAAAAAGCCTCGGAGAAAAACGAGGCTCATCGTTGAGATACCTATATCGGTGAGTGATTTTGTAAAAAAGCCGATGACGCCCCAGCAAATCGCCGCCAAAACTATGCAAAAATACGAGAAGGCCTTTTTCGGCGCTTGTTTCTTGTCTGTCATTATCCGTATTCCCTCTCTTTTCTGTTTTTTGGTGTACCTTCTGAAGAATCCTCGGTCTTTGAGCTTTATAAAAAATGTAACCGAGTCTATAAGCCGGGTTATGTCTTGTGCGGTCATCTATCTGTGCGTTATGTCACCACAACGCTCCGACAAAATGTCGTGCCACCCGCGGATATGTGTCGGGCAAACGATCCGCATACGGTGTTGCTTCGGATAGGGTTTACATTTGCACATAGTTACCTATAATGCCGGTGAGCTCTTACCTCGCCTTTCCATCCTTGCCGGTTTTTTCAAAACTTAGGCGGTTTATTTCTGTTGCACTTTCCCTAAGGTCACCCTCGGCTGACGTTATCAGTTATCCTGCCCTTTGAAGCCCGGACTTTCCTCACGATAATACCTTTCGGCGCCATATCGCGCGACCACACGGCTCGGTTACGAGAATATTATACAACATTTTTGCGGAAAAGTCAATCAGATATTGAATTTTGGACGCTCGGGACACTTTTCGTCCGTTTTTTCAAAAATCATCAATAGAAAAAAGCACCTATGGTGAATAGACCACAAGTGCTTTTTTACCCGACCGTTATTTCTGCGGGTCGAGGAACTTCCAATAGGTTTTAAGATAATTAACTCCCGACCAAACGGTTGCAACCACGTTCAAAAACATAAGAACGTATGTTAAAATATGATAATTCGGCTTATCAAGAAGGTCGAAGAGAACGGGCTCAAGAAGTGCAATCTCAACGAAGGCAATCTGAGTGCAGGTCTTGATCTTGCCGAGAATATCTGCAGCAACCACAACTCCGCTGTTGCTTGCAACAAGACGGATAGATGTCACCGCAAGCTCTCGCATAATTACGAGAAGTGTTGCGATAAGCGACATGAGTGCAAGTGTGCCGTCGCCCTCGCCGATGATTCCAAATTCAAGCGGTCTGCAGAATTTATACGTGAGAACCACCATCGCCGTAATTACCATAAATTTGTCTGCCAGAGGGTCAAGGAACTTGCCAAAATCGGTTACAAGATTGTTTTTTCTCGCGAGTTTTCCGTCAAGCATATCGGTAAGGGCGGTAAGGCCAAAAACTATAGCCGCAAGAACGCCCGACAAAACGCTGTTTATCGGAATAAGCATAACCACGATAATCAGCGGAACCATAAACAAGCGTAAAACTGTCAATTTATTCGGAAGATTCATTTTCTAATATCCTTTCAAATACCTTATTAAATAACCTTGCCGATAAGGTCGTAGTCCTCGGCGTAGTCAATTTTAACCTTGACGAATTCACCCGACTTCAGCTTCTTCTTTGACGTGAAGAAGATTTTTCCGTCAATTTCGGGCGCGTCCATATAGCTTCTGCCAAAATACGTCTCGGAGCAAACGTCAAAGTCCTCACAAAGAACGGTGAGCGTTCTTCCGATAAGAGCCTTGTTTCTCGCCTCGTTTATATCGAGCTGCGAGCGCATAAGAATATCAAGTCTGTCCTGCTTTATCTGCTCGTCTATCTGTCCGTCAAGGTCGTATGCGGGCGTACCCTCCTCGCGCGAGTAG
Source organism: Eubacteriales bacterium (assembly GCA_045645605.1). Classification (GTDB taxonomy): domain Bacteria; phylum Bacillota; class Clostridia; order Oscillospirales; family CAG-272; genus SIG710. The sequence continues at coordinate 23,587 of JAZRJC010000086.1, forward strand.
GTAAACGCTCCCATGTGCTCGAATTTCGCTTCCTCAACAAACTCGCAAAGCTCACAGAAGTCCTCCTCGGTCTCACCCGGGAAGCCTACGATAAAGGTCGTTCTTATAACTATATCGGGAATTTCTCGGCGAAGAGACGCCACAACCTCGCGAACAGTCGCTCCGTCTCCGTGTCTGTTCATTCTCTTGAGCATATTGCCCGAGACGTGCTGAAGCGGAAGGTCAATATATTTTAAAATCCTGTCATTGTCGCGTATCTCTGCAATAAGCTCGTCGGTTATCTTATCGGGATAGCAGTACATCAGACGGATCCACGGAATCGTCGTTTCCTTCGTTATTCTTTGAAGAAGCTCGGCAAGACTGTATTTTCCGTACAGATCAAGTCCGTATCTCGTAGTGTCCTGTGCCACGACGCAAAGCTCACGAACCCCAAGGCTCTCGAGCTGCTTTGCCTCCGCAACAATATCCTCTATCGGACGGCTTCTGAATTTTCCTCTTATCGAGGGAATGGCACAATAAGTGCATTTGTTGTCACAGCCCTCGGCAATTTTTATGTACGCCTGATATTCGGGAGTCGTCAGAACTCGGTCGCCGCCAAGGCGAACGCACTCCTTATCAAGATATTCCGAGAACCTTTCCTTTTTCTCAACTGACCTGACCGCGTCCACTATGCTGTGAATACTTCCAACGCCCAAAATAGCGTCAACCTCGGGCAGCTCCTCAAAAATATCGTCCCTATATCGCTCGGCAAGACAGCCGGTTACGATAATTCCTTTAAGCGAACGGTTTTCCTTGAGCCAGCCGATGTCAATAATGTTGTCAATAGCCTCCTGCTTTGCACTCTCAATAAACGCGCAGGTGTTTATAACCACGATATCCGCCTCGGTTTCGTCCGCCGTTATCTCGTAGCCCGCCGTCACAAGCTCGTGAAGCATAACCTCGGTGTCCAGCTGATTCTTCGGACAGCCGAGAGATACAAATCCTATTTTCATTTCTATACCTTCTTCTTTATATATAGGAAAAATTAAACGCAATTTCTCATAACAGTATACCACTAACTTGCAAATATGTCAACCGAGATTTTGCAAATGGTAAGATTCTTTCGCTGAAAAAAGCACCTCCGAAGAAGTGCTTTTTTCTGGTGGGCCATCAAGGACTCGAACCTTGGACCGACCGGTTATGAGCCGGTAGCTCTAACCAACTGAGCTAATGGCCCTCAATTGATTGCTTGACTATTATAACTCATTTTGCTCCTTTTGTCAAGTACATTTATCCTTTTTCTTCAGATAAAATTCCCCTTTTTTCACAAAAAATCAAAAAAGCTATTGACAAGGCGTTTTTTTAATGGTATAATGATATGCCGCTTAATGAGGGGCTTTTTAAGTGCGTCATGCCGCCCCGTCTTAGCGAGACATAAAAGAAAGAGAGGTGCTTTTCGTGTTTGCAGTTATCGAAACCGGCGGAAAGCAGTACAAGGTTAACGAGGGCGACATCATTTTTGTTGAAAAGCTCGACGTTAACGAAGGCGAAAGTGTTACTTTCGACAAAGTTATAGCATTATCCACAGGCGACAAGTTCGTTGCCGGAACCCCCACTGTTGAGGGTGCCAAGGTTGAAGCCAACGTCGTTAAAAACGGCAAGGGCAAGAAAATCTACATTCTGAAGTACAAGCCCAAGAAGAACGAGAAGAAGAAGATCGGTCACAGACAGCCCTACACTAAGGTTCAGATTACTAAAATCGAGGCTTAATAAGGTCGGTCTGCTATGACGAAAATCGTTTTTTACAGAAGCGGCGGAGCTTTCTACGGCTTTGAGGAGAAGGGCCATTCGGGATTTGGCGAGGAAGGGAACGACGTTCTCTGCGCGGCACTTTCCGCTATGACTATGTTCATAATCAACGCAATAGAGGTTTCCTATGCGTCTGACATTGAGTACGAAATCGATGAGAAAACAACAGATATCCGCGTCCGCTGTAAGTCTGCGCTCCTTAAATATGAGGAGGACGAGCGTAAACGCTATGCCGTTTCGGGTCTCTTCTGTGCATACTACTATCAGCTGAACGATCTCGTTGAGGATTATTACGATTTTCTCAGTGTCGAGGTTGTTGATATTGACTATCAATAACGAAAATTTAAGAATGTGAAATCAGATAACGGAGGTAGGAATAATGTTAAAGCTTAGCTTACAGTTCTTTGCTCATAAAAAAGGTGTTGGTTCTACAAAGAACGGCCGTGACAGTGAGTCCAAAAGACTTGGTGTAAAGAAGTCTGACGGTCAGTCTGTTGTTGCGGGCAACATCATTATCAGACAGAGAGGAACTGCTGTTCATCCCGGCAACAACGTTGGTATCGGCAAGGATGACACACTCTTCGCTCTTATTGACGGTAAGGTAAAGTTCGAGCAGAAGACAAAGACAAAGAAGCAGGTTAGCGTTTACGCTGACTAATTTCCAATACGGAAATCTTCTTTATTAACGACAATACAAATAACGGAAGCTGTATGCTTCCGTTTTTTGTTTTCTGCAAACAAAAAAGGGATGCCGCTTGCGGCATCCCTTCAACTTTTCAAAATCAGACTTATTCTTCCTCGTCGGAGAGAAGCTCGCAATCGCAGAGGTCGTCTGCATCGCAGAACTCGCAATCGCAATCGTAGTCCTCATCAAGGAAATCGTCGTCGATGGCACAAAGACGGCAATACTTACGGCAGAAAATATAAACGCCGTAAATAGCAGCTGCTACCGCAAAGGTAACACCTACAGAGATAGCAATAATCTTGCCTACGCTTGGGCCCTTTTTCTTCTTTTCAATAAAAAACATATTTACCTCCTATGCCACAAAGATGGCTGATTAAAATTATAATAAAGTGTTTCTGACCGAACTCAACACTATTATTGACAAGAGAGCATACGCATTATACCTTTATACATATATTATACCATCACATTTTCAATAAATCAATAGTCTTTTTGCACTATTGTAAAATTTTTCAAAAATTTTATGATTTTTTCAACGAATTTCTCAAAACATCTTTAATTTTTTCGCATTTTGTGGTATCATATATGAATACGAGGAAAGGGAGTGACGAAATGACCTTCAACGAGCTTGAAAAAAAGCTTTCGGCGGCAGGAATAGAAAATTCCTCGCTTGAGGCTACGCTTTTGCTCTCGCATTTTTGCTCTCTTACCCCATCATCTCTCCCCTATTCAAAGGATATCGACTTTGTGAGCAAGGAGCTGACCGATGCCGTCAGCAAAAGGCTTGGCGGATATCCGCTTCAGTATATTCTTGGGGTTTGGTCCTTCTTCGGCCTTGACTTCAAGGTGAACGAAAGCTGTCTTATCCCGCGTCCCGACACCGAAATTTTAGTTGAAGAAACAATAAAAAGGCTTCGGAAAAAGAGAATCGAGAACGCAAGGATAGCGGATATCTGTACGGGAAGCGGCTGTGTTGCCATCTCTCTTTTGTCTTCTCTGCCGCGCGCGACGGCGATTGCTACGGATATCTTTGACCAAACGCTCACCTTGGCGAGGGAAAACGCCGAGTCGAATAAGGTTTCGGAGCGGTTTTTCGCCTTTATCTCAGACGCCACGGCAGACGAGCTTGACAAAACGGACAGACCGGCAGATTTTCTGCCGCCATACGACGCGATAGTGTCAAATCCCCCCTACATTGAAACGGAAGAGATAGAATCTCTCTCGGCAGAGGTAAAGCGCGAGCCTTGTGCCGCCCTTGACGGAGGAGAGGACGGGCTTGATTTTTACCGTGCCATCGTCAAAAATTACAGGAAATATCTGACCCCCGACGGCTTTTTCGCCTTTGAGATAGGATATAATCAGGCGGCGGCACTTACAAAAATTGCCGAGGAAAATAATATGAAATGCGACGTAAAAAAGGACTACGGCGGTCGTGACAGAGTTGCGGTTCTTTATAATGATTAAGCAAATTTGGAGGTATTTATGAATATAGTTGTTCTTGCAGGCGGTCTCAGCCCCGAGCGTGACGTCTCACTCACGTCTGCCGGCCTTATTGCAAACGCTCTTATGCGATGCGGACACAGAGTCCTGCTTGCAGACGTTTACGAGGGAATTGCGGAGAGCCCGGTAACGCTTAATATGTTCAAGGAAAACTACACCTATACGTATAACGTTGACACGGCTATCCCCGACCTTTGCGAGATAAAGCGCCGTAACGGTGGCCGCGAGGCCCTTATCGGCCCGGGTATTCTTGACGCCTGTCTTTTGGCCGACGTCGTTTATATCGGTCTTCACGGAGCGATGGGCGAGAATGGTCAGCTTCAGGCAACTCTTGATAATTTCGGAATAAAATACACAGGCTCGGGCTATATCGGAAGCCTGCTTGCAATGGATAAGGATATTACGAAAAAGCTTCTCTCAATCGAGGGTGTTCCCGTGCCTCCCGGCGTTTCGTGCGATCTTTCGCGTGACGACGTCTTTGGCGAGGTTAAGAAAATCGGATTCCCCTGCGTAATAAAGCCTTGTAGCTGCGGCTCAAGCGTCGGCGTCTCTATTATAGAGAATGCGGCGGAGCTTTCTGCGGCACTTGATTTTGCAAGAACATACGAATCGCAGATACTTATTGAAAAGAAGATCGTCGGCCGCGAGTTGACGGTTGCAATTCTTGACGGAGAGGTTCTTCCCGCTATCGAGATTATCCCGAAAAACGGATATTACGATTACAAGAACAAATATCAGAGTGGTCTTACAGAGGAAATTTGTCCCGCCCCCATTACGGAGGAGGAGTTTTCCCGTATGGCAGACTACACCCGCCGTGCATTCCGCGCACTCAAGCTTCGCGGCTTTGCAAGAATAGACTATATTATGACTCCCGACGGTGAAGCCTACTGCCTTGAGGCAAATACCCTCCCCGGTATGACCCCGACAAGCCTTTTACCGCAAGCGGCGGCGGCGGTCGGCATCGGCTATGACGCTCTTTGCGAGAAAATAGCAAAAATGGCTCTCGAAAATTAAGAAACGAATAATTAACAAAAGCACTTATGATAAGCTTCGGCTCTCATAGGTGCTTTTTCGCTTGGCAACCGCACCTCAAAATCAAAATCTCTTCCGAAAACTTATAGACAAAAGCTCTCTTGTGTGGTAAAATATATATAAGACCTCATATTAAATCTTCTCAAAAGGAAAGGATGCTTTTGTTTTGCAAAAGCAAGGGGCATAAAATAATGAAAAAAATTCTACATATAGCAGACCTGCATCTCGACAGTCCCTTTTCTGCCTTCGACCCGCTAACAGCAGAGGCGAAAAGAGAGGGACTTCGCCGTACCTTTCGCTCGGCAGTAAAATACGCAAGGGAGAACGATTTTTCGCTCCTTCTCATATCGGGTGACCTTTATGACGGCGGCTTTATAACAAGAGAAACGGCAAGAATGCTTTGCGATGAGCTCTCCTCCCTCGCGATTCCCGTCGTAATCGCCCCCGGGAACCACGACCCTTACGTAAAATTCAGTCTTTATGAAAGCCGTGCGCTTCCGAAAAACGTCTTCGTCTTCACCGATGACAAGCTGGATTTCTTCGACTTCGACGAGCTTAATATAAGAGTTTACGGATACGCCTTTTGCGATAAGCACCTGCGTCAAAGCCCGCTTTCGGGCGCGGACGTTGAGCCGTCGACAAAAATCAATATTCTCTGTGCTCACGGCGACACCGAGTCGCCTCTATCCCCTTACGCGCCTCTCTCCTTTGCCGAAATTTCAAGGCTCGGCTTCACCTATACGGCGCTCGGGCATATTCACAATCCTCCCCCACCGCAAAAGGAGAACGGCTGTGTGACAGCATACAGCGGATTCTTTGACGGACGCGGCTTTGACGAGCTCGGCTATGGCTCGGCTCTCGCGGTGACGCTTCTCGATGACGGGGGCGTCGATATAGAGAAGCTCTCATTCTCAACCGAGAAATATGAAGAGGTAACGCTTGACGCCATTGGTATCGAAAACGACACCGAGCTTTGCGACAAGATTTCGGGTCTTATTGGCAGCGGCGGATACGACGAAAGGGTCTCACTCCGCATAGTTCTTCGCGGCAATCTGCCTCCCGATTACATCCCCGATATCCCGCGTCTTGAGGAGACGCTTGGACAAAATCTTGCCCTTCTTCAGATAAAAGACGAAACCACCCCTCTCCTCTCGGACACAGAGCTTAAATATGACAAAACCATGAGGGGCGAGCTTTACAGGCGTCTTTTGCCAAAGCTCACCTCGGCAGACCCCGTCGAGAAGGAGACCGCCCTCCTTGCCCTGAAAATAGCTCTTGCAGCTCTTGAGGGCGGAGAGATATCAAGCGTAATCAATCCAAAATATAACGAAAGCGAGGCTTCTCCCGAATGGTTATAAAGAGACTATATATTGAAAGCTTCGGAAAAATAAAGAATCGCGAGATTTCTCTCGCGGACGGCATCAATATCCTTATGGGTGAGAACGAATCGGGAAAAAGCACCCTTCTGTCCTTTATCAAGTTTATCTTTTTCGGCTTCCCGAAAAAATCTGCCGACGAGTCGATTAGCGAAAAGGAAAGATATCTTTCCTGGGATACCGATTCGGCTGTCGGATACGCGGAGATTTCCGCCGACGGCACAAATTACAGAATCGAGCGAAGCCAGAAGGGGTCTTCGCGTGAAAAAGTTGCGATAATAGATATGGCAAGCGGTTGCGAGGTTCTCTCGGGCGAGCGTCCGGGCGAATACTTTTTCGGGGTCAGCGAGGCGGTCTTTGACAGCACCGACTGTATCCGTCAGCTTCGCCTCTCCTCGATTGACGGCGGTGATATCGGTCTTGCTATCGAAAATCTTGCCCTTCACGCAGACGAAAGCGTAAGCACTCAAAAGGCTCTTTCGAAAATTGACGCCGTTCGAAAAAAGTACCTTCTCAAAAAGGGTAACGGCGGTCTTCTTTATGAGCTTAACACAAGAAAAAATCAGCTTGCGGCAAGAATAGACGTCGCAAAGCAAAAAAATATGCAGATTTTGAGCTACGAAAGTGCTCTCGATAATCTCTCCGTCGCATGTAAGGCACGAAAAGAGGAGCTTGCGGCAAAGGAAAGACTTTGCCGTGCATACGACACGTCCCAGCTTCTCCGTCGCTTTGATACTCTTCACAGCACAGAGGACAGACTGCGCTCTATTTCTGCCGAATCAAAGAGAATCCACGAAAAATTCGGAATCGACAAGCTCGCAGGCTTCGTCCCCGACCGTGCATTTATCAATTCTCTCTCGCTCTCAAAGGAGAAGATTCTCTCCTCTTATGCAGAGCTTGAAATAAAGAACGCTATGCAACGCTCCACCGAGGCCGTAACTCCTCCCGACGAGAAAATGTGCTCTGTGGCAAAGAGAATAGAGCAGGACGGAAAAACGCCCGAGGAGATAACCGCCTCATATAAAAAAGCGACGTCCGAGGCAAAGAAAAAGAAGCGCCGAGGCATATTCTTTGCGATTTTGGCGGTGCTTTCTCTTCTTGCGACGGCAGGTGTAGGAGTTCTCTTCTATCTCGATGGCGGCTTCTTGGGTCTTTTGTCAAAAAGAGGCCTTGCCGCACTTGGAATAGGACTTATCATCTCACTTGAGAGCTTCATTTATTCCGCAATATGCCAAAAAAAGAAAAAGAACTTTTTGAAGGACGCCTCTGACGTTTTAGAATACTGCGATTTTGATGAAGAGAGAGAGCAAACCAATCTTTCGAATTATCTTTCGCTTTGCTTTGCGGCGCTCCGAAAAAAAGAGCTTTTCGCGACTCAATACACGAACGCCAAGGAGAACGTCACAAGACAGACAGACCTCCTCTCAACCTCTGTATCGGAGGGCGTCGCTCTTCTTGAACCCTTGAAAATGACCGCCGACTCCGCCAACGCAAGAGACGTGGCAGAGGCTCTGGGACGAGCAATCTCTCTTTGTGAGGGCTTCCTCTCCGAGATTGACCTACCTGATACCGAATATAAAAAGTACAAGGCACTCCTTGACGATAGAACGGCAGAGCTTTCCGAATATAACGAGGCGGAGCTGCGTGCCGCGATATCTCCCGATGACGAGGAGCAGCTATCCTCGGTAAATATATCTATCCTTCGTCGCGAATGCGATTTTATAAAGAGCAAGCTCGAATCCTCCGAGAGCCGCCGCAACGCTTATGAAAGAGAGCTGATAGGCCTTCGGGCAACTGCGGAAAATCTCGAAAGGTTAACCGAGGAATACGCGTCTGTTTGCCGTCAGGCAGAGGAGAGCGAGAAGATTTTTAATGCTCTCGTTCTTGCCTCCGAGTCGATCGAGCTTTCCTCGGAGAAAATTAAAAACAATACTCTTCCGAGGCTTCGAGAGGAGGCGTCAAGGATCTTCTCTCTGCTCACGAACGGAAAATATCCGGAGCTTGGTATCGAAAAGGACTTTTCTCTCTCCGTTTTTGCCGAGGGCGAGACCCGTCCGATCGACGCTCTCAGCGGCGGAACTCGTGACGCGGCTTATTTTGCGCTTCGCATAGCGCTCTGCTCGGTATTCTACAACAAGGAAAAGCCGCCTCTCCTTCTTGACGAGGTTTTTGCTCACACTGATGACGGCAGAACGAAAAACGCGCTCTCTATGCTCGGCAATCTTGCAGATACGGGCTATCAGATTCTGATTTTCACCTGCCACAGTCGTGAAAGTGAGCTCTCAAAGCTCCCCCCTATCAAAATTTAATTTTCTATAAAAGGAAAATCTGCCGTATTGACGGCAGATTTTCTCTTTTTCGTTTGGTTTTACTTCTGCTCACGGTCGCAGCCACAGTGGCGAACGGGGATTCTATCCTCATCACAGGACCCCTGGTGAAATGACGGAGACGAAAATTCTCTCGTCGGGAAGGCCATGCTTCTGAAGAGCTGGCAGGGGTTTCTGTCGTCGTCCGAGATACATTCCTTGTCGGGAACCGAATATTCTGTTCCGCTTATCAGGTATTGCGCGGGGCGAACTATACGAACGACAGAGAATATACCGATAGTTACCCGAAGAACACGAACTCTTCCTTGCGTGTCGGCAGGCGAGCCGTTCATCCTTCCGAGAATCGTCTCGGGAATTTCCTCAAGACAGCAGCAACAGCAGCAGCCACATTCCTTGACCTCGGCTACGTTTACGTCAAGAACTACGGGCGCTACCACCTCAACTACAGCTGTCGGGGTGTTTTTCGTAAACGAGCCCTCAGAACAGCATGCGCTGCTTTCGTATCCGCTTCTGTAAACGCTGACCTCACTGTCACCGCCAAATAAAATCACCTTCTTTTCAACAACGGTAACGCCCTCAAATTCTCGCGTTTGTCCGCACATACAAGCTTCAAACTGTAAGCATATATAGAATTTGATATTAACGGCGTAAAAGCCGCGGTTGAACTGTATCGGGTCGATGTTTATACAGGTCCAGGCAATCTGAGCATTCTTAACACGAACGTTAGTCGTATGTTCTATTATTTCCTGCCCGAATTCCGTTAAATATACACCGATATTTTCATAGCAATCACGATCGCGGCAAGAATCAAGAATCCTGTTGGTTTCTATGCAGATTCTGTCGCGTGAGCCGCAAAACTTGTTATCTGACATACCATTTTCTCCTTTTTTGAGATAGAGCGAGCACACTCTTCCTTATTATTCTATGCGGTTGTTCTCTTTTTGACATTGTTTTTTCGAAAATTCATTTTGTTTCGAGTATTGATAATTTTGTCTCATTATGATATAATGATTATAGAACATCATCGACGGCAAGGAGAATTATATGTTAAAAGCAAAATTCGGCCCCGGCGGGAACAGCGAGAGCTTTTACGCCGCAGGCAAAAAATCAACGCTTGAAGCGCCCGAATGGGTAAAAAGCGTAGGGCTTGACGCTTACGAATACGAGGCAGGGAACGGACTCCGCACCTCTGACGCAACTCTTCGCGCTATCGGCGAGGAGGCAAAAAAGAACGACGTATCAATGTCTCTTCACACACCGTACTTCATCTCGCTTTCGGGAGTCGAGCCTGAAAAGAGGCTCAACAGCATCAGATATATAAAGGAAAGTCTGCACGCGGCAGAGCTTCTGGGCGCTAAAACTATAGTTATTCACAGCGGAAGTGCGGCGAAAATCTCAAGAAGTGAAGCTATGGCGCTTGCGCGCGATACCCTTGAGAGAACCGCTATGGAGGTTGGTGAAACCAAGATTCATTTAGGTCTTGAAACGATGGGTAAGATAAATCAGCTCGGCACGCTTGACGAGGTCATCGAGCTTTGCAAAACCGCGCCCTGCTACTATCCCGTCGTTGACTTCGGACACCTGAATGCACGTGACCTTGGCGGTGTTTTCGTTACAGTTGACGATTACGCTCGCGTTTTCGATAAGATTGGCGAGGCGCTCGGAGATGATATCTCAAAAAATATGCACTGTCATTTTTCGAAGATAGAATATACGAAGGCGGGCGAGAAAAAGCACCTGACCTTTGATGATAACGAGTTCGGGCCCTTCTTTGAGCCGCTTGCGGAGGCTATCATTAAATACGACCTCTCCCCGACCATTATATGCGAATCGGCCGGAACGATGGCAGAGGACGCACTCTTTATGAAGAGGGCTTGTGAGGAGCTTGCTCGGAGGTAAATTATGTCAAAAATCACATGGAAGGGCGGGGCGCTTATAGCCCCGCTGCCGCCTATTATGGTAAGCTGTCGCGACAAGGACAGCGGCAAGGACAATATAATCACCGTCGCCTGGACGGGAATTTGCAACACAATTCCGCCGAAAACCTATATCTCGGTTCGTCCCTCGCGTCATTCATATAACATCATAAAAAACAGCGGTGAGTTCGTGCTGAATCTGACCTCTGCCGACCTTGTCCGCGCTGCCGACTACTGCGGTATATTCACAGGTGCCAAGGTCGATAAATTCGAGCGTTGCTCGCTCACAAAGGAGGATTCCACCCACGTCAGCTGTCCGCAGATTGCCGAGAGCCCGTTGTCTATCGAATGTAGGGTCACAGATATTATCCCTCTCGGAAGCCACGATATGTTTCTCGCTGATATTCTGGCGGTAAACGTCGCCCCCGAGCTTCTTGATTCGGACGGCAGACTCTGCCTCCATCGCGCAGGTCTTTGTGCCTTTGCTCACGGCGAATATTTCGAGCTTGGCAAAAGGCTTGGAAAATTCGGCTTTTCAGCCACAAAGAAAAAGAAAAACAAGGGAAACGGCAAAAAATCATCTGCAAAAAAGACGTCGGGCAGAAAGGCGTGACGCCGCACAGGCTTTTTGCAAGATTGATAATAAAAAATTTCACAAGAATATTGACTTTGGTCTTTTTTTGTGATATACTGTTATAGAAAACAAATAACGGAGGACTTAAAAATGGAACATATTAAGACTTTGAACACTCGCAATCTGTGCGAAAGCGCAAAGAACGGCGGTTGCGGCGAATGCCAGACATCCTGCCAGTCGGCTTGCAAAACAAGCTGCGGTATTGCAAATCAGCCTTGCGAAAATAAGGCAAGCAAGTAATTTTGCTTCTTAACTTGGGAAAGAGCCTTAGCTCTTTCCCAAATTTGTTGTTACAAGGAGTTTTTTATGATACATCAGTATAAATTGGGCGGACTTAATATCGTTCTTGACGTAACCTCGGGCGCCGTTCACGTGGTTGACGAGGTCGCATACGACATAATTGAGATTTTTGAGGCAGAAGAAAGGCCCGCAGTGCTCAAAAAAATAGGCGAGAAATATTCCGACAGAGAGGATATTTCGCCAAAAGACATCGAGGAATGCTATAATCAGGTCGAGGCACTCAAGAATAGCGGTCAGCTTTTCGTGCCCGACAATTTCAAGCCGATGGCAGGCGAGCTTAAGCGTAAAACGGCGGGAGTTATAAAGGCTCTTTGCTTACATATCGCGCACACCTGCAACTTAAATTGCTCATATTGCTTTGCAAGTCAGGGCAAATACCACGGCGACCGTGCCGTAATGAGCTTTGAGGTCGGAAAGAGAGCGCTTGATTTCCTTGTTGAAAACTCGGGCAGCCGACACAACCTTGAGGTTGACTTTTTCGGCGGCGAGCCTCTTATGAATTTTGACGTCGTAAAGCAGCTTGTCGCTTACGCGCGCAGCATCGAGAAGGAAAAGGGCAAGAATTTCCGCTTCACACTCACAACCAACGGCGTGCTTATCGACGACGACGTTATTGATTTCGCAAACCGCGAGATGTCAAACGTGGTGCTTTCTCTTGACGGACGCCGTGAGATTCACGACAGATTCCGCGTTGACTATAACGGCGTCGGAAGCTTCGATAGAATCGTTCCGAATTTCCAGAGGTTAGTTGAGGCAAGGGGCGGCAAAAACTACTATATGCGAGGAACCTTTACTCACGCAAACCCCGATTTTCTTGAGGATATAAAGGTAATGCTCGATTTGGGCTTCTCGGAGCTTAGTATGGAGCCTGTCGTTTGCGCACCGGGCGACCCTTCCGAGCTGACGGCGGCCGATATGCCGATAGTTATGGAGCAATACGAAAAGCTTGCCGAGCTTATGATCGAGCGACGTCGCGCGGGCAAGCCGTTTACCTTCTATCATTATATGATCGATCTTCAGGGCGGCCCTTGTATTTACAAGAGAATTTCAGGCTGCGGCTCGGGTACTGAATATATGGCGGTAACGCCTTGGGGCGACCTTTATCCCTGCCATCAGTTCGTTGGCGAGGAGTCGTTCTGCCTTGGAAACATCTGGGACGGAGTCAAGAACACCGAGCGTCAGTGCGAATTTGCGGAATGTAACGTATATGCGCGTCCCGACTGTGCTGACTGCTGGGCAAAGCTTTATTGCTCGGGCGGATGTGCGGCGAACGCTTATCATTCGACTGGAAGCGTAAAGGGTGTTTATAAATATGGCTGCGAGCTCTTTAAGAAGAGAATGGAATGTGCCATTATGGTTGCCGCTACCCAAATGCTTGAGGAATAAGCCTCACAGCGTTCGCCAAGGGAAAGGTTTCGGTCAAGCCTTTTCAAAGGCTTGCGCAGTCAAGGCACGGAGCCTTGTCGCTCACCGCAGTGAGCGAAACTCCCCCTTTATTCGAGCCATACAAAAACCACGAAAGGAGTGCTTTTATGTCATCAACAAAAAACAAAAAATCAAATACTCCTATCTGTGATTTTGTCCGTAATTACGCAAGGTCGAAAAGCGTCCGCCTTCATATGCCAGGTCACAAGGGCCGTGGCTCGCTCGGCTTCGAGCAATACGATATAACCGAAATCGAAGGTGCTGACAGTCTTTACGAGGCCGACGGAATTATTGCCAAATCCGAGTCGATTGCAACAGAAATCTTCGGAACGGCAAGAACGCTTTTCTCAACCGAGGGCTCGTCGCAGTGCATAAGAGCTATGCTCTCGCTTATTATGAAATATGCCAAGAGCCACAGAGAAGTGCCGAAAATTTTAGCGGCTCGAAACGCCCATAAGGCCTTTATCACGGCGGTCGGACTTCTTGATATCGACATCGATTGGCTGACTCCGCATAAGGACTCGAATCTCCTCTCCGCAAGAATTGATATTTCCGCCCTCGAGGAGCAGTTAAAGACCTCCTCCCCGACGGCACTTTATATCACCTCCCCCGATTATCTTGGGGTATGTGCCGACGTCGGTCAAATAGCCGAAATATGCCACAAGCACGGGGTTCTTTTAGCGGTTGATAACGCCCACGGAGCGTATCTGAAGCTTTTGTCTCCCTCAAGGCATCCGATAGACCTCGGAGCTGATATTTGCTGTGACTCAGCTCACAAAACCCTGCCTGCCTTGACGGGTGCTGCCTATTTGCATTTGTCAAAGGCTCTTCCGACATCAATTATAGGCTCGGCAAAGGACGAGATGGCCCTCTTCGGCTCAACGAGTCCGTCATATCTTATTTTGCAGTCGCTTGACAGCCTTAACGGGAAGATTTTGGGAGGATATCGGGATACGCTTGCTACTTTTTTGCCAAAGGTCGAGAGCCTCAAGGCTCAGCTTTCGGATATCGGATACACCCTTATCGGCAACGAGCCGTTAAAGATAACTCTTTTGACAAAAAACTACGGCTATTACGCGTTTGAGGTCGCAGAGCACCTTGCGGCGAACGGCATACTCTGCGAATTTTCCGATAAGGACGCCCTTGTGCTTATGCTCTCACCCGAAAACGAGGACGATTTGCCAAGGGTGATCGACGTTTTATCCTCTCTGTCCCGAAAAACGCCGATAACTGTCGGCTTCCCAAAAATACATATTCCCCAAAAAGCCTGCTCTGTGCGTGAGGCTATGCTCTCAAATAACGAGATTTTGCCCGTCGCACTGTGCGAGGGAAGAGTTCTGGCGGTGGCAAACGTAGCCTGTCCGCCCGCTATTCCTATCGCGGTCTGCGGCGAAATAATAGATAACGAAACTATAAATCTTTTCAAATACTACGGAATCGAATCCTGCCGCGTTTTGGTTGTATAGGGGGCTCCTTTTTATCGGGGGCTCCTCGCCCCCATACCCCTCGCCACCTTTGAAAAATACTTATTGGCTTCGCCAAACGTGGGACGAAACTTTTACAGATGGGGAGTTTTTTGGGTTTTTAATTTGCTCTCTACATACAGTTTTGCGTAATCGAAATCAAACGGGTCGTCGAGGAGCTCCTCTTTTGAGGAGCTCCTCTTTTTTGATACAAGGCCTACAAACCAAAAAATTAACAAATTTGTGTTGAAATATATGCGAAAATATGTTATACTATTATGTATTTTAATATAAATATGAAGCTAAATATCAGAAAATGGAGTAAAAAGTAAAATTGGAAGAAAAGCGTTTCAGAAAAAATGACAATTCCTTTATCTGCCAAAATTGCGGCAGGACGGTTGAGCCTCTCGGCTACAGCTCGCGAAATCACTGCCCGTTTTGCCTCTGCTCTTGTCATCTTGATATAAATCCCGGTGACCGTGCGAGTGATTGCGGCGGTCTTATGACTCCTCTGCGCGTGGAAACAGACCCTCGAAAAGGGTATATCATCGTCCACAAATGCACGAAGTGCGGCGAGATAAGGCGAAACAGAGCCGCCCACGAGGCAAAGGTACAGCCCGACGACATAAAGCTTTTAATAAAGCTGACAAGCGGCGGAGCTTAACAAAGTTACATTTTTATTGAGCATAGAAGAATACGAAAAACCGAAAGGAACAGGCTAATGATCAAAATTGAGAACCTTGTGAAAAATTACGGCAATTTCTGTGCCGTTGACGACATCAGCTTTGAGGTTGAGAAGGGCGAGATCGTCGGCTTCCTCGGCCCGAACGGAGCAGGAAAAAGCACGACTATGAATATGCTTACGGGTTATCTCTCGTCAAGCGCCGGCACGATAAAAATCGACGGAGTTGACCTTCTCGAGCATCCTCTTGAGGCAAAAAAGAAGATAGGCTATCTTCCCGAGCAGCCGCCCCTTTATCTTGATATGAGAGTTGACGAATATCTGAATTTCGCCTACGACTTAAAAGGCTGCCGCCTTAACAAAAAGAAGCATCTTGACGAGATATGCGAGGTGACGAAGATATCCGACGTCCGCCACCGCCTCATCAAGAATCTTTCAAAGGGATACCGTCAGCGCGTGGGTATTGCGCAGGCGCTTATCAACAATCCCCCCGTTATAATCTTCGACGAGCCGACTATCGGTCTTGACCCGAAGCAGATTATTGAAATCAGAAACCTTATCCGCAACCTCGGAAGAGGTCACACGGTTATTTTGAGCACTCACATTCTGCAGGAGGTGCAGGCTGTTTGCGACAGAATTATCATCATCAACAAGGGAAAGGTCGTTGCAAACGAAAAGACCGAAAATATCAACCGTGCAGTCAGCGGTAACCG